>NZ_CP183073.1:3165000-3319730 GCF_048401065.1 Pseudoalteromonas sp. US3C1004 | reverse complement strand
GATCCGAAAACAGATCAACCCTTTTTTGAAGAAAACTTGAAATAAATGACTGTTCGAACAAAAATACAACTAAAAGCTCATTTTAACCACTGAAAACTCCGCGAAAGCCGGATTAACTAACTCACTTTAAGTTTCCAACCGCATTTTTTTTGATACTTAATCTCTTGATTTAGCTCACTTGCCATCAATGGGTGGTTTTTTAACCAGTTATTTTCAAATTGAATCACTAACTCTTCATTCTCAGCTGTTATCTTAAAGTTTGGCAACACATCATCTTGTCGACGCATAGATAAAATAACGGCAATACGTAATAGTCGAACCATATACGCGGCAACAATACTATGTGCACCTAAATGATCTAAGCATCCCTTTTGAAGGTCCCAGCGATGACTATTAGCTATAGCAACGATCACTTTGTGCTCTGATTGTGAAAAACCGGGCATATCGGTATTTTCTAAAATATAAGCGGTATGTTTGTGGTACTGCTTATACTCTATTAATAAACCTATTTCATGAAGCTGCGCGACGGCATTCAAAAGCGGCAATCCGTTTTGTGCTTCAATCGGCCAATAATGACTGACTTCATTAGCTAACAGTGCAGCTAAACTTGATACTCTAGATGCTTGCTTTTGATCAACATGATAACGGTTCATAAAACCATCAATAGTACGTTGGCGAATGTCGGTATTATGTAGCTCCGGTAGCATGCTATATAAAACACCTTCACGAAGAGCACCACCCGCTAACCCCATTTGTTCTATTTCTAGTGACTCAAACAGTGCAATTAAAATAGCCAGCCCAGATACAAACACTAACCGTCGCTCTTCACTTAACCCTGGTAAATCGAGTTCAGCTATTGTTTTGTAAGCTATGGATTGTTGTTTGATGGTGTAGAGCTTTTCAAGTGTGAGCATTTCATTTAAATTTTGTGCCACCATAATTTCTTGAATAGCTTGCACTGTACCTGACGCACCAGAGGCAAGTTGCCAACCAGCTGTTTTATATTCAGGTGCTATTTCATCAACAACATTTCGCGCTGCTTTTATAGCAGCATTAAAGTTTGCTTCATTTAATTGGCAATCTTTAAAGTAGCGTTCGAGAAAAGTCACGCAGCCAATATTAAGGCTCTTATAGTGACGCGCTTCAAAGCCTTGGCCAATAACAACCTCGGTACTCGCTCCACCAATATCAATAACCAGCTGCTTGCCTGTACATGAAGAGGTATGTGCAACCCCTTTATAAATCGTTCGTGCTTCTAGCTCGCCGCTAATAACATTAACTTTATGTCCTAATATTTCTTCTGCACGTAGTTTAAAGTCGTCGGCGTTGGTTGCTAAACGAAGTGTTGCAGTGGCAACAATGGTGATGTTTTGCGCTGGAATATCTTGCAACCGCTCTGCAAACAAGGCCAAACATTCCCAGCCTCGTTGCATAGCCTCTAAGCTCAATAAATTATTATCATCAAGCCCAGCCGCGAGTCTTACTTTACGTTTAACGCGTCCTATTGTTTGCAGGCCGCCCGCCATTGATTTGGCAATAAGCATATGAAAGCTATTTGAGCCTAAATCAATGACTGCATATACATTTTTTTGCGGTTTAAGTTGCCCCACCGTTCAAAAACCTCTAGTTACAAATACAATCAAACTAACGGTCGGTTAAGACCGTCCTTTTTGGTAACCATTATTTGGGCGACGTCCGTTGTTATTACTACGATTACGTGGACCAGTAGAAAAATTACGTTTTCTATGAATAGTCGGCTTCGTTAAATCATCTAACAATGCACTTTTATCGTAATGTGATAATGGAATGCTGTGCTCAATGTATTCTTCAATTTCATGAAGGTTATAAGCATATTGCTCACACGCAAAGCTAATTGCATGACCTGAAGCGCCTGCTCGAGCTGTACGACCAATGCGGTGAACGTAATCTTCGCAATCGTCAGGTAAGTCAAAATTAAATACATGACTTACTTCTGGAATATGCAAACCACGTGCAGCAACATCGGTAGCCACTAAAAAGTCTAGCTCGCCTTTACTAAATTGCGCGAGTATTGACTGGCGTTTCTTTTGGTTTACATCACCGGTGAGCATACCCACTCGATGTCCGTCTGCTTTTAACCATGCATATACGGTTTCACAGCTATGCTTGGTATTAGCAAAAACAATAGCTTTCTCAGGCCATTCTTCTTCAATCAAGGTTAACAACAGCTTAATTTTATCTTCTTGTGAAGGATGAAATAGCTCTTCTTGAATACGTTTACCTGTTTTTACATCGGGCTCTATTTGCACATGCTCAGGGTTGGTCATGTGTTCAAATGCAAGCTCTTGTACACGGTACGATAACGTAGCAGAAAATAATAAGTTTAAACGCTCTGACGTATCTGGCATACGACGGAACATATAACGAATATCTTTAATAAAACCTAAATCGAACATACGATCGGCTTCATCTAGCACGACTACCTCAATTTCATTAAGGGTGTAACAGCCTTGCTTATATAAATCGATTAGGCGACCTGTGGTGCCAATTAAAATATCAACGCCTTTTTCTAGTTGTGCACGTTGTTTTTCGTAATCTTCGCCACCATATACTAAACCTAAGTTAAGATTACAGTGCGGCGCTAAAATTTTTGCATCTTTGTGTATCTGAATCGCAAGCTCCCGAGTTGGGGCCATGATCAGGGCTCTTGGATGTTTACTAGGTGCTTTGCTAGATTGTAATAACCGGTGGCACGTGGCAGTTAAAAATGCCAACGTTTTGCCAGTACCTGTTTGTGCTTGGCCCGCAATATCGCGCCCTTCACAAATAAAAGGTAGGCATTTAGCTTGAATGGGTGTGCAATATTCAAACCCACTTTCGGTTAACCCGGCAACCACTTCCGGTGCAATAGCAAAGTCTGAAAACTTTTTATCGGTCAAATGTGTCTTAGTCATAGCGTTTAAGCATAACGTTTAAACTTGCAATAAGAAACAAGAGTGTTTAAATACGCACTAAATATTTCGCCTAACTAAACCGGAGAGCGCAATGAGCGAGAAAATAATCCAAATTACCGACGATAGCTTTGAAGCTGACGTATTACAATCAGACAAACCTGTACTAGTAGACTTTTGGGCAGAATGGTGCGGACCGTGTAAGATGATCGCCCCAATTCTAAGCGAAGTTGCTGATGAGTTTGATGGCCGTGTAACTATCACTAAATTAAACATTGACCAAAATGCAGGCACACCACCAAAGTTTGGTATTCGTGGTATCCCTACACTACTACTTTTCAAAGATGGTCAAGTAGCTGCAACTAAAGTAGGCGCACTATCAAAAACACAATTAGTTGAGTTTTTAGAAAATAACATCTAATAAGTGTTAATTAAAAAAAGGGCTCTCAGCCCTTTTTTTATAATTTATTTTGCAGAAGTACTGGACGCTGCTGTAATGACCTGCTAGTTTATAAAGCCAACTAATCCTTAGTTATATTCAACGAACCTCACTCAACGATCTAATAAAGCGATTTTGAGTATGACAACTGTAATAAAGAACCCACCAATATGCATTTACGCGAATTAAAAGACAAGTCTATAAAAGAGCTTGTAAACCAAGCTGAGTCCATGGGGCTCGAAAACGTAGCCCGTTTGAGAAAGCAAGATATCATTTTTGCAATTCTTAAATCACACGCCAAAGGCGGAGAGAATATCTTCGGTGGTGGTGTTTTAGAAATTTTGCAAGATGGTTTTGGCTTTTTAAGATCATCAGAAGCTTCTTACTTAGCAGGCCCAGATGATATTTATGTATCTCCGAGTCAAATTCGCCGCTTTAGTATGCGTACTGGCGACTCTATTTCAGGTCTTATTCGTCCACCAAAAGACGGTGAGCGTTACTTTGCTCTACTGAAAGTAAACGAAGTTAACTTTGATAAACCTGAAAACTCTCGCACTAAAATCCTTTTTGAAAACCTAACTCCCCTTCATGCAAACGAACGTTTTCGTATGGAACGTGGTAACGGCAGTAAAGAAGATATTACCGCACGAGTTCTTGATTTAGCATCACCAATTGGCCGCGGCCAACGTGGTTTATTAGTAGCACCGCCAAAAGCGGGTAAAACAATGTTGCTACAAAATATTGCGCAATCAATCACACATAACCATCCTGACGTTACATTAATGGTTTTACTTATTGATGAACGCCCGGAAGAAGTTACTGAAATGCAACGCCTAGTAAAAGGTGAAGTTATTGCATCAACATTCGATGAGCCAGCTTCTCGCCACGTACAAGTTGCGGAAATGGTTATCGAAAAAGCAAAGCGCTTAGTTGAGCATAAAAAAGACGTTGTTATTTTACTAGACTCAATCACCCGTTTAGCACGTGCATATAACACGGTTATTCCATCATCAGGTAAAGTACTAACCGGTGGTGTAGATGCTAATGCGCTACATAAGCCTAAGCGTTTCTTTGGGGCTGCACGTAACGTTGAAGAAGGCGGTAGCTTAACAATTATTGCGACGGCGCTTATTGATACCGGCTCTAAAATGGATGAAGTTATCTACGAAGAGTTCAAAGGTACAGGTAACATGGAACTACACCTTAACCGTAAAATTGCGGAAAAACGTGTATTCCCAGCTATCGACTTTAATCGCTCAGGTACACGCCGTGAAGAATTACTCACTAAGCCAGATGAACTACAAAAGCTGTGGATTTTACGTAAAATAGTACATGACATGTCAGAAATTGACGCCATGGAATTTTTAATTGATAAACTATCGATGAGTAAAACCAACGATGAGTTTTTTGATTCGATGAAACGTAAGTAAGCTAAACTCTAGTTAAATCAACGTTTTTAAATAAAAAAGACATCAAATGGTGTCTTTTTTGTTTTTAGAGTAGATTTATTTATTCGTATTTTTTAAACAGTGCCTGTAAGTTATTGACTAATGTTGTTAGCCTTTGTGTATTTATTTGTGGCTGAAGTAATTCATCGTCTAGCGCTTTTGCCGCTAAGGCTATGTCTTTAAACTCGAACATTTGTGCCGCCCCTAACACTCGATGGCTATCTTTTTGCAGCGCCTGATAATCAGCATCTTTGAAGTGTAGCTTAATAAGCTCGCTTTCTTCGGCTAAACTTTGTTGAAAGCTCGTTACTAAATCACTCATATCAACATGAACCTGCTCAGTTGATACCTCTGTATTTGCAGCATTTAAGTATTTTGCTAGCACAGTATAAAAAGACTCTTTATCGATTGGCTTTGCTAAATAGTCACTAAACCCAAGTGATAGGTAATGGTCAATTTCATGGCTCATGGCATTGGCCGTTAATGCTAAAATAGGCTGTTCATAACCACATTGCTTGAGTAGTTCAAACGCAGAAATACCATCCATAACAGGCATTTGAATATCTAACAGTACTAAATCTGGGTATAGCTTTAAACTTTGTTCTACTGCTTGCTCACCGTTTTCAACGGCAATCACTTCCAGCCCAAGAGAATGTAAATAACGACTGATCAGTTTGCGGTTATCACTGTGATCTTCAGCAAGCACCACCTTACCCGATAATAATCTGTGTCGCTCATCTGACTTAGCTTGCTGATCGTCATGGCAAACTTGCTCTTCAACTTGTATACAAGGCAAATAAAATGAAAACTCACTGCCTTTTTTAAACTCACTCTGCACACTTATGTAGCCACCCATCATCGCCGCTAATTGCTGCGACAAGCTCAAACCTAGTCCTGTGCCACCAAAACGTCGACTAATACTGTTATCTGCTTGGCTAAAACACTCAAAAATAAGTTTAAGTTGAGATGAGCTCATGCCAATCCCAGTGTCTTTAATCGAAAAGAGTAACCCTTGCTCGGTTTTACTAACACCAATAGTTACTTGCCCTTTATGAGTAAACTTAATGGCATTAGCACATAAATTAATAAGAATTTGTTTTACTCGCGTTAAATCTAATCGCGTAAAATAGGATTTTTCTAACTGGCAGTCTAAAACTAACGATAAACCTTTCGCTTTAGTTTGAGGAGAAAACATAGCGTGAATATCGTTGATAAGCTTCACCACATCAAAACAACTAATATTAAGTTCTAACCGGTTTGCCTCTATCTTACTTAAGTCCAACACATCATTAATCAAGCTTTTTAAATGCTCACTTTGACGTTGTATTACTCTAAGCTCATCTTGTAACTGTTCCGGCTTGTATAGACCATTAATAAGATCATCAGTTTGTGCCAAAATAGCAGTTAACGGTGTTCTTATTTCATGGCTTATATTCGCTAAAAACTGGCTTTTCACCTCGTTTGCTTCACGTAGCTCTTGCGCCACACTTTGTAGCTCTTTAGTACGCTGTTCAACTTGTTCGCTTAACTTTAACTTAGCTTGCTTTTCTGTTCGGCGCTTATAAACAGCAATTACCGTAATTAAAATTAATATGGCAACAATCACCAACAAAAACGTTAACTGTGAACGTTTAGCTATTTGCAATTCTTGTAAGTATTGTTGTTGTTTTAATTGTTTAATTTCTTGGTTTAGCTGATTCGATTCAAACTGGATTTGAAATTGACTGACCGCTTTTGAGGCTTCTTCGGTATTCACACTACGCTGATAATCAACGTACTGTTGATGTAAATTTAGCGCTTTTTCATAATCCCCTAAGCTCGCATTTATTAGTGCTTCAATTCCTAAGCCATCTTTAATACGCATGCCATTATTGTACTCTTTGGCAAGGGTAATTGAGTGCTCTGAGGTTTGTTTAGCACTTTGCGTATCACCTTGTACAAATTGAACAATTGACAACACATGTAACGCTGCCGCCAGTAAAGACTTATTATCTGCCTCTATTGCAAATTGTTGGCCCGCATTAGCGTGATAAAAGGCAACATCAAATTTATTTAGCTTAAGGTTGATGGTGGCTAAATTTGTATGCTTGGTAGAAAGTTGAAACGCATTATTAACGCTTTGATAGTAACGTAAGGCCAACTGATTATAATGCAGTGCTAATTGGTACTGTCTCGATTCTGTGTACGCCACCCCCATATTACCGTATGCTTGGGCAACACCGTCTTCATCGCCAAGTTCTTGAAAAACTTTTAAAACCTCACGGTACATCTCAAGAGCTGACTCATATCGAGAGAGACGAATATAAATACCGGCAATATTATGTAATATATCGGCCTTATCTTGTGCGCTCCCCTCTTTTTCATAAATTACTTTGGCTTGCTGATAATAATCAAGAGCTAGCTCCATGTTATACATATCAAAATAAGCAAGCCCGATATTACTAAGTAAATTAGCCTGTTTTATCGGACTTTTAAGCGCAATTGCGATGTTTAACGCGCGGCTATAATCAACGACCGCTTGTTGCACTAACCCTTGATAATAAAGCACAACTCCTTGCATTTTAATCGCACGAAAGAAAAGTTTAGGCTGATCTTTTAACGTACTATTGGTCTCTAGCAATTTAAAATATTTTAGTGCATTGGCTAAATCACTTTGCGCAAACGCCAGCTCAGCTAAATCGCTATAAATAGTAATGCGTTGTAAATTTGGAACATCAGGGTTCGATAAGATATCGGTTGCAAGGCGATGCTTTTCAGACCATGCTTGCTCAAGATTAAACTGCTCAAACAAACTTGGCTGCTCATTTGATAAAGCGTCATTTGATGCACTACTTAAAACAGCCAAAAAGCCAATAAAGCAGATGCGCTTTAACTGAGTCAGCATAAAAATATCCTTAAATCCTTGCTAGCCATAACAAAACGACACCCAAACCAAGTATAAACATCTAATTTAGACCAATTCAAAACAGGCACTCACGCCCACTCCTTGGGGTTTAATGTTATTTGGGTATATGATAATTTATCCAAGATACACTAATTAATAGATTGTAAACAATGCTTAACCCTCTGATAGATGAGATTTTTGAACTATTAATCAATAAAAAAGTGTGGATGGTTCATACTTTAGCATCTGAGTTAAAACAACGTGGGTTTCTTGATACTTTAGCTGCCGAGCCTGAGCGCGACCTATTTAAGCGCAATTTTTTAATTATGAATGCGCTTTATCAGCTACAACAGCAATTAATGCCAAAACAACAATTAGTCGTTAAAAGCTTACATATTGAACTAGTAAACAGTTCCAGTTATAACCAACTACATCCTAACGATCCACTACGCGACTATTATTTAAACTGGCAAAATTTTGAAACATCTACGGATGAAGTCAAGGCGTTATTAGATAGCTTTTGGCAGCAATTTAGTAGGCCTACTTATCGCGAAATTCCACTGAGTAATGAGCAGCAACAACAACTGCTGGTGCGTTGGCAATTAACATCGCCAGTCACACTAAAAGCATTACAAAAGCGTTGGCGACAACTTGCAGTGCAGCATCATCCAGATAAACAAGGAGGTGACAATGAGGTGTTTAAACAACTAAAAATAGAGTATGAGCAACTCAAGGCGAGTTGCTCAGATTAGATCGAGAGTTAACGCGTTAGCCGACGAGCACGAATTTTACGTCCTTTAATATTACCTTCGGTTAATTTGCGTAACGCTGGTTTAGATGAGTTACGCTCTACCGCAACAAATGCCACGTTATCAAGTACGTTGATTTTACCAACTTGGCGCCCAGCAACACCGTCTTTTCCGGTTAATGCGCCTAAAATATCACCCGCGCGCACTTTTTGCTTTTTGCCTGCATCTATCATCAGCGTCACCATTTCAGGTTTGTATGGCGGCTTATCTAGTAGGTTATAAGATGGCATTGGCTCAGGAGTAAAGTCACGCTCGTAATGGTCGCCAATTTGAGCCACTTTAAATTGCTCTGCCTCACCATAAATAGAACACGCAATCCCTTTTTTACCTGCTCGCCCTGTACGGCCAACACGATGTACATGAGTTTGTGGATCGTGAGCTAAGTGATAGTTAATCACCATGTCCATGTCATCAATATCTAAGCCTCGTGCAGCTACATCGGTAGCCACTAAAATAGACGCACTCTTATTCGCAAAATGAATCAGTGTACGCTCACGGTCACGCTGCTCTAAATCACCATGCAGTGCCACCGCACTAAAACCTTCATCGGCTAAATCATCACATACTTGCTGCGTTTCAACCTTGGTATTACAAAACACCACACAGCTTTGCGGGGTAAATTTAAGAAGTAACAGCTTAAGCGTTGGATAACGCTGTTTATTATTATCCATTTTGTAGAAGTATTGCTTAATCGTGCTTTTTTCTTGCTGCTCTTCTACTTTAATCATTTCTGGATTACTAAGTACACGCTTAGCAATAGCTTCGATTGATTTTGGAAAAGTAGCACTAAATAACAACGTTTGACGATTGGTTGGAATGCGATCAATTATGGCATCGAGAGTGTCTTGAAAACCCATATCAAGCATTTGGTCGGCTTCATCAAGTACCAGGGTTTCAACATCATCTAAACGCAATGTACCTTTGCGAATATGATCGTCAACTCGCCCCGGTGTACCCACAATAATATGTGCACCATGTTCGAGTGAACCAATTTGCGGCCCAATTGAAACCCCACCACACAAAGTTAAAATCTTAATGTTATGAATACCACGCGCTAGTTTACGCATCTCAACCGCCACTTGCTCTGCAAGCTCACGAGTTGGGCATAATACTAGCGACTGAATACGAAAGCGTTTTACATTTAGCTTGGCTAAAACGCCTAAACTAAATGCCGCTGTTTTACCTGAGCCTGTTTTGGCTTGGGCAATAATATCTTTGCCACTTAAAACAGGCGGTAGGCTTTGCGCCTGTACAGGCGTCATTTGGGTGTAGCCAAGCGTTGATAAATTATCAACTAACCCTGAAGGTAAGGCCAACGATGAAAAAGCAGTTGCAGTCACAGTAAATTCCATAGCAAAAAATAACTTGAGAAAAGTCTCAATTAATATGCGGCTAATAATAGCAGAATTAACAATTAGCAACCATTAGCAACGTACGATTAAAAGTTGCAATAAAGATATTGCAAATGATAGTTGTTTTCATTAAGATCTGCGGCGTTTTACTACTCTAATAATTCTAAGCCGGAAGCCACTAATGAAACTTAACCCTCTTTTTATTGCACTTTTAGCCAGCACCTCTGCAAATGCATTTGCCAACACCGCAAATATAGAACGCATTGAAGTTAAAGGTAGCTACTTCAACGACTACAAAGTAGATAATGCCAGTGGGGCAATGAGAACCTCAACCTCATTACTCGATACCGCACAGTCAGTTACCGTAATCACTGACACAATCGTTAATGAGCAACTAGCAACCACTCTTGGTGAAGTATTGACCAATGATGCTAGTTTAACTGCAGGGTCTAAACAACGAAACAGAGAAGTATTTAACTTACGTGGTTTTCAATTAAGCTCATCAACCGGCTACCTGCGTGATGGCCACCAGCATTGGTCTCATTACCAACAACCCATTGAAATTTTAGAGCAAGTAGAAGTTATTAAAGGCCCTTCAAGTATTTTGTATGGGCAATCAGGCCCCGGTGGCCTAGTTAACATGGTAACTAAAAAGCCAACTGCACAAACGCTATTTAGTGCCAGTGCCGATGTTGACCAACATGGTTCAACTCGCTTTATGCTTGATGCTGGCGGCGCACTCACCGAGGCTGAAGATTTACGTGCCCGTGGTGTATTAGTAAAACAAGATGTTGAATACTGGCGAGAATACCAAAATGGTGATAACCGCGAACGCGATCGCTTCTTAGGTGCCTTAGTGGTTGATTACGATATTAGCGATAATGCCCTAGTACGTGTTCATTATGATCGCACTGATGACGAAGCAGGCTTAGATACTGGCGCTTGGATAGATAATGATGCCAACATTATTGGCGATGACAAAACAATTCGTGATATGTCATGGGCCTTTACCGACATTACTGTTGAAAACATGGGTATTGATTTCAAAGTATTTTTAACCGATAACTGGCAAGTAAATTTAGGCTACAATGAGCAAACGTTTGAACGCCAGCGCTTTGAGTCAGCACCACGTAAGCCAAGTGACTTTATCGAAGGTGATAGTTACCAGTCACGTCCTTACGATCGCTTCGATGATTGGCAGTTTAAAACTGCTTTTATTGACTTCATTGGCGAATTTGAAACAGTGGGTTTACATCATCAATTACTTGTAGGCGTTAACTCACTGGATTATTACTACGGCCAATTACGCACATCTGCTGATACGATTAATTTTTCTGCCGATCAAAATGAGCCTAATCGCCCAAATATAAGTTACAAATCAGATGACACTATTAGCTCATCTGCTTACGACTACTACGGGGTTTATATCCAAGATTTAATTTCATTCTCACCAGAATGGCAACTATCACTGGGTGGTCGTTACGATAAACAAAGTAAAGAAAACAGCAATAACGAATCGTTCGTACCTAAAGTTGGTGTACTTTACCATCCAAATGCCTCTGCAACTGTTTATGCAAGTTACTCAGAAGGATTTGAGCCGCAAAACGAAACATTAGTAAATGATAAAGATGTTAATAACGGTATGAAGCTCGATGCTATTACCTCTGAGCAAAAGGAAATTGGGGTGAAATGGCAACTGTTTGATGACCGATTAATGCTTAGCGGTGCCTTATTTGATATTAGCAAAACAGGCACCTTAGTGAGTGAAGATCTTGTTAACCCTATCGGTGATATAACGAGCATTACCACGCAGGCAGGTGAGCAACGCCATAAAGGTTTTGAGCTTGCAGCTCAGGGCGCTGCAACTGACCGTTTATTTGTTATGGCATCAACCATGTATTTAGATGCTAACTATGAGCGTGATGAAAAATTAGAGGGCAAACGCCCTACTGATGCTCCAAAATGGTCTGCCTCTTTATGGACACGTTATGAACTCAATGACGCTGTTGCTTTTAATGCAGGTGCGTTCTACGAAGGAGAGCGTTTTGCTGATAACGCTAACACCGTAACAAAAGAGGGTTATACTCGTGTTGATATTGGCGCAACCTACAAGCTTAACTTAAATAACAACGATATTAACTTACGTTTAAATATTGAGAACTTATTCGATAAAAACTACCTAGCCGGTGGCGGTTTAAATAACGTTACCGTAGGTGAAGGCACTAGCGTACGTTTAGCTGCACAATTTAGCTTCTAAGCTGATTCTCTACAAAGCCCATATTAAAAAGTATGGGCTATATAAACTAATCCTATATGACATAATTACTTACAGTTTGCTGCTTTACTAATTTATCACTTGCTCTAAAGTTGTAAATTAACAAGGAGCCTTATTATGTTGCTTTTCAATACTAGTCAGTCATTCCCTCATTTTACACACGTTCAGTGCTGCCCTGACTGCAACAACAACAGCTATCACTTAGTTAATCAAAGCCGCTTTTTACGCTTTACCATTTTTCCTATATTTCCGATCAAGTTAAGCTATAAACGCGAGTGCTATCAATGCGGACATAGTGAGGCTATCAATATTAAAACGTTACCTCTGTTTGAAAAGCTTAGCCTACCAAAATACTGTATTGGATTAATTTTATTACTATGGGGGGCGTTATTTTTTTATCAAAAGCACCTCAACACTGAAGCACTAAAACAAAGCTATTTAACCTCCCCAAAAGCTTATGATACCTATTTAGTTAAAGCCGATAAGTTCACTCACGAACCATGGACACTCACTAATTTAAAAGTTGCGCAAGTACTCAGCTTTGATGAGCAATTTATAACGTTTCAGGTGAGTAATTACAGCTATAAGCGCACTAGTGCCATTACCACAGCGATGCGTGCAAGTTTATTAGTACAAAGAGATTACTTTTCTTCTCAAACTATTACTCTGCCTCGTAATGAAATAAAACGTTTATACGAAGATGACATTATATTTGACGTGCTACGCCCACAAGCATATTCACTTTATGGCGGGTTTGTGATGTTTCCACCTAAACCTAAACCTCTTTATAAAGGCTTAAAGCTCGATGAGAATAATCAGCAAGGGATTATTTACTATAAAGATAAGCAATATAACGAAGCGCTTGAAAGCTTTAACCTAGCAGCAAACTCAGGCTCACAATGGGGTCAACTAAATCTTGCTCAAATGTATCGTGATGGACAAGGTACAAAAAAGAACATTCAGCAAGCGATTTATTGGTATAAAAAAGCCATTGCTCAAGGTAATAGCAAAGCTAAATACGAACTTGAGCAACTATGCAAAACAACTAAGTGCGAATAAAATAAAGTAGCGTTACCACCGCTACTTATTTGCTTTAAATAACTTAGTATAAGCGACATGCGCAATCACAAGAACCAAACCAGCACCTATTCCTAACAGTCCGTCAAATACTAAAGGGGCTAGTATTTCTCCTGTGCTACCAGCAACCGACTGCGCATAATGAGTTACATCCACTTGGGTATGATGCAAAAGCTCAATTGCGTGTACTAAAATTCCACCACCCACTAAAAACATTGCCACTGTGCCCGCAAAGGCTAAAAACTGCATTAACCGTGGGGCTGCAGCTAATAAGGCTTTACCGAGTAATTCTCTAAACTTACTTGCGGAGAGTTTGGATTGATTAAGTAAATATAAGCCCGCATCATCAAGCTTTACAATCCCTGCTACCAGTCCATAAACACCAATTGTCATAATGATGGCAATCACACTCAATACCAGCGCCTGGTTCATTAATGTCGCCCCTGCGACCGTGCCTAATGTAATAACAATAATTTCGGCGGAAAGAATAAAATCAGTACGAATGGCGCCTTTAACTTTTTGTTTTTCATACTCTGCCAGGTCTAAATTTTCAGCACTTTCTGTCGCTTCTGCATGATGAGATAAAAATATTTTTTCTGCGCCTTCAAAACATAAAAATAAGCCACCTATCATTAAAAGTGGAGTAATTAGCCAAGGCAACCACACACTAATTAATAACGCAGCAGGGACTAATATGGCTTTATTTAAAAACGACCCCTTTGCCACTGCCCATACAACGGGCAGCTCCCTATCAGCAGTAACCCCAGTAACTTGCTGAGCATTAAGTGCCAAATCATCACCAAGTACTCCGGCTGTTTTCTTTGTCGCAACTTTACTCATGGTCGCAATATCATCCAGCAAAGTCGTTATATCATCCAGTAATGTTAAAAGGTTGGTGCCAGCCATGAAATTTCCTAACTAAAAATAAGATCTTAAACATAACGTAAAGCTATATTTTCACCAACGGTTAATTTAGCTTTGTTAAGCTCTTAATTAAACAAGGGACTCAATAAGGCACAGCCAATGAAACACGCTATCGTTATTATTGCTCTAATAGCTTTGACTGCATGCAATAAGCAGCCAGTTACAAATAACTATGTTTGCGATAACGCACCTGCAAAACTTGATATTATTAGCAACAAGCAAGCAAAGCTGAGCTTTTATGATCATGATTACATATTGAATCATGAGGTGAGTGCTTCAGGCAGTAAATACATTAATCAAGAGGTGTTATTTTGGAGTAAAGGAGAGCAAGCAATGCTAATAATTAACGGCAAAAAATACCAATGCAGCAGCAATTAACCAATAACTAACATCAAATTAAAAAACTTGCTACACTAACAAAAGTCTTAATATTGTTGATAAAGTTATGCAATCTCTCGCTATAAAACATAAAATAATTTTAGCCTTTTCAGCCATTGGCTTGTTAATGCTTACTAGCTGCATATTTTTTTACTGGTCGCTAAATCAAATTAATATCACTAACACACGTATAGAAGCGTTGGCAGTGCCTGTACAACAAGCCAGTAAAGACCTTCGTTTATCACTCCTTTCTATCACTAAATTTAATGCCATTGCTTATAGCCAAACTAAACTTAATTTACTGCTGGAAAATAAAAAGCAGGCACACGCTGAACAAACGCAGTTTTTTAGTAAATTAGAAACACTAAAAGCACAAGTTGCCCAGCAGCAAGGTATGCAAACACTTCTTACAGCTATTAACAAAGACTTCGCCCAGCTAAATACAATAAGCAACCAAATGCTTGCAGCAAAAGAGCAACGATTTAAGGCGCAAAGCTCAGCCGCAGCACTAACAATTACGTTTAATGAACAGCTTCGTGAACTCAGTAACCGCTTGCTTGATATAGAGCTCATAAACGTTGAGAGCAACCAGCAATCACTTTTGAATGCAGTATTTGGCACTGCGACTCGTGTTGATGATTTATTATTTACTTTAAATAATAATGTCAAAGGGATTGGGCAAATAACAACTTCAGAAAATATAAACGATCATCAGCAAGATACCTCTTTTTTACTCGATAATATTAAATCTAATCTTAGTTACTTAGAGCAACAAGCCGCCCAAATTGCTAATAAACTCAACGCTAATGAGCTAATTACAGCGTTTAACGATTTAAGCAGCTTATTAAATAATCCTGATGGGCTTTATGCATTGCAAAATGCTGTGCTCAATAATAAAGATAAAGTTGATCAGCGGTTTGAAAGCTTTCAACAGGCATTTATTAGTATTGAAAGTCAACTGATTGAGCTTAATAAACTGGCTGACATACGCTTTAACTCCCTACAAGAGAGCGCTAAGTCAGCGATTAATACCGGCTCTAGTTTAGTGATTATTATTGCGTTTGTTTTAATTGCTTTGCTGATTATTATTTCAGTTTTTACTACTAACGCCATGCTAAAACCGCTTAAAAAGGTAAACAAAGAACTTGCTCATATAGCCTCAGGTGACTTTTCTAAGCGTAGCAACCCCCGCAGTAAAGATGAATTTGGTACTCTGATGCATAACACTAATAAGCTTTGTGATGATTTAACTCACTTAATAAAAGCCATTAGTAACGATGCTTACGAACTAGATAATTCAGCTATTCAAACCAGCGAAAAAGGCCAGCAAATGACCATTGTTGCTAAGCAACAGCTGGAACGTAGTGCACAAGCAACCTCATTAGCACAGCAAATGTTGCAAAGTTCTCAAGCCGTACACGAACAAGCGCAAAGCACCTCTAATGAAATTACTAATGCCTCGCAATTTGCCAATGACGTTAACGACATTGCAAATAATAATAGCCAAAGCATTGAAGCACTTTTAAGCCGCTTAGATAGAGCAGTAAGCAGTACAGAAGAACTAGCTCAATATACGCAACTAATTGGTGCCATTGTCGATACCATTAGCAGTATTGCAGAGCAAACTAACTTACTGGCACTTAATGCCGCAATTGAAGCGGCACGTGCTGGTGAACATGGTCGAGGTTTTGCCGTAGTAGCCGATGAAGTACGCTCGCTTGCAGCCCGCACACAAAGTTCTACAAGCGAAATTACCACCATGATTAACACTCTACAGCAGCATACTCAAACCACTCAAACTGAAATAAATGATGGCCAACAACAGGCTAAGCATTGCGTTGAAAACAGTACTGAACTAAATAGTGCCGTTGAGCGTATTAAGAGCACGCTGGTATCGGTTAATGCCATGAGTAAAGAGATTGCAAGTGCCTCACATGAACAACTGGCAAACAGCACCGATATTCAACAAATAATGGCTAAGGTAACCGAGCAGGCCACCTTAAATGCCAACAATGCAACGACCCTAGCAAGCGAAAGTGAAGACGTTAACCAACTTGCACACTCGTTAAAAGGTGCAGTAGAGCGCTTTAAGTTTTAAGCGCAGCTAATGACTTGGCTTGTATGAACTGGGTATAATACTTTTAACTTTTTGCTAAGTAACGGCCCACAATGAAATACAAAGATCTGCGCGATTTTATCGATTTACTTGAGAAACGAGGCGAGTTAAAACGCATCAGCCAAGAAATCGACCCGTATCTTGAGATGACCGAAATTGCTGACCGCACACTGCGTGCAGAAGGCCCTGCTTTATTATTTGAAAACCCTAAAGGGTACGACATTCCCGTTTTAGCTAACTTGTTTGGTACCCCAAAGCGTGTAGCTATGGGTATGGGCCAAGAAGATGTGAGTGAATTACGTGAAGTTGGAAAATTACTCGCATTTCTAAAAGAGCCTGAGCCGCCAAAAGGCATTAAAGAAGCGCTCGGACAAATTCCGGTATTCAAGCAAGTACTTAATATGCCGGCTAAAGAAGTTAAAAAAGCCCCCTGCCAACAAGTTATTTTACAAGGTAACGACGTTGACTTAACTAAGTTTCCTATTCAGCACTGCTGGCCTGGCGATGCTGCACCTTTGATTACTTGGGGTTTAACCGTTACCAAAGGACCTCACAAAAAGCGCCAAAATTTAGGGATTTATCGTCAACAGCTATTGGGTAAAAATAAAATCATTATGCGTTGGTTATCTCATCGCGGTGGCGCGCTTGATTTTCAAGAGTGGTGTAAAGAACACCCTGGCCAGCCCTACCCTGTTTCGGTGGCATTAGGTGCAGATCCTGCGACTATTTTAGGTGCTGTTACCCCCGTTCCAGATACGTTAAGCGAATATGCCTTTGCAGGTTTACTACGTGGTAGTAAAACTGAAGTAGTTAAGTCAATCTCGAATGATTTACAAGTACCAGCCAGTGCAGAAATCGTACTTGAAGGGCATATCATGCCTGGAGAGATGGCGCCGGAAGGTCCATATGGCGACCACACAGGATACTACAACGAAGTCGACGACTTCCCAGTTATGACGGTCACTCATATTACACATCGTAAAGACCCTATTTACCATAGTACTTTTACTGGCCGTCCGCCGGATGAGCCTGCGATTTTAGGGGTGGCATTAAACGAAGTATTCGTACCAATCTTACAAAAGCAATTTCCAGAAATTGTCGATTTTTATTTACCGCCAGAAGGTTGTTCGTACCGTATGGCCGTGGTAACAATGAAAAAACAATATCCAGGTCACGCCAAGCGCGTAATGATGGGGGTTTGGTCATTCCTACGACAATTTATGTACACTAAGTTTGTTATTGTCTGTGATGATGATATTAACGCTAGAGATTGGAACGATGTAATTTGGGCTATCACTACTCGTATGGACCCTGCTCGCGACACGACGTTAATTGAAAACACACCAATTGATTATTTAGATTTTGCATCGCCCGTATCTGGCCTAGGTTCAAAAATGGGTATGGATGCAACAAATAAATGGCCTGGTGAAACAACTCGAGAATGGGGCGAACCTATTGTAATGGATCAAGCCACTAAGGATCGAGTTGATGAGCTTTGGGATAGCTTAGATATTCTTTAACGACTTTGGTCTAGGGCCTCTAGGCTATAAACTCACCCTGCGGATATGCTATTATTGCTCAAATAAAGTGCGTATCCGCTAATTTAAGGTAAAACATGCAAACATTACTCGCTGAAGTTGTTTCTATCAGCCCACTAACAGAATTTGTTCATAAAGTTATTTTAAAGCCGCAACAGCCTGTAGCATTTGAAGCTGGTCAATATTTACAGTTGGTTTTAGGTGAAAAAGATAAACGTGCGTTTTCAATCGCGAGTCGCCCCTCACAAACTGATGCATTAGAATTACACATTGGCGCATCAAACGCAGACTCTTACGCGATGCAATCATTAGAATACCTTCGTAATGCCCACAACGAGAACCAAACCGTAACTATTGAAGCAGGTTTAGGTATTTCTCAGCTGCGTTTACAGTGCGAGCGTCCGATTATTTTACTCGCCGGTGGTACTGGTTTTTCTTACGCAAAGTCAATGGCCGAGCATTTAGCTGAAATCAACTGTGAGCGCCCGGTGCTATTTTACTGGGGAGTAAAAGAAGAGTCGGCGCTATATGCACATACCGAAATGCAAGCATGGGCAGATAGCCGTGAAAACTTTAAATTTATTCCTGTCGTAGAGCATCCTACCGACAGCTGGACTGGCCACACTGGTTATGTTCATAAAGCGGTGATGAACGATATCATCTCGTTAGAACCTTACGATATTTACATGGCAGGTCGTTTTGACATGATTGGCATAGTACGTGATGATTTTATAAATCATGGCGCCACTCGTGAAAACATGTACGCAGATGCATTCGCGTTTATAAAGTAACATTAGCGCATTATTTTAAGGCACCTTAGGGTGCCTTAATTGTTTTAATTGCTAGCACTGTGATTGTTATTACCTATTAAGCTCATCAACATAAACAATTTCCTAAAATCCAATCTATAAACCATACTTTGTACAGAACATTAAGCGGGAGAAACCTAAATGTTAAATACAAAAGTAAAAGATTTTATGCAACATAAGTTGCCTCATATCACCCCTAATACAGAAATGACCACTGCCATAGCAGAGCTAGAAAAATTTAAACTACTAGGCGCGCCGGTATTTGATGATAATAAGGTGCTCGTTGGCTTTATCTCAGAGCAAGAATTACTTAAACCCTTAATGCAAAGTAGTTATTTTTGTGATGGTATGGTGAAAGTATCGCAGTTGATGCAAACAGATGTGGTAACCGTGCACGGCGATACCAATATTATGGAATTAGCAGAACAAATGAAGCCTGGTAAACCTAAAAATTACCCCGTAATCGATGGCGGTGTAGTGGTAGGTATGATCAGCCGTGCCGATATATTAAAAGCACTTTATAATAATTACGTTAGTTGTAATGCGCACATATAAAAAAATGCCACTGTAAACAGTGGCATTTTTAATTATATAACCTGAACTCTGGATAATATAAGCAACTTAACGCTGTGCGACTTTAGCTTTAAGTGCGCTTTTATCAGCGTCACTTAAATAGGCAATTTCAAGCGCATTCGCTTGCGCTTTTTCCATATCGGCTTGTGACAAACCTGCTTTTGGTGCTGCCACTGCGTACTCGTACTCAATTTCAATGCCTTCAACAGCTGGGTCATCCGTGTTAAGACAAGCTAAAATACCATGATCTAAAAACTGCTTAAGTGGGTGTTTGGTTAAATCATTCACTGTACTGGTTTGAATATTACTGGTTAAGCACGATTCAATACCAATACGGTTATCGCGTAAATAATCCATTAGTTTTGGATCTTCAATCGCTTTAACACCATGGCCTATTCTGCTTGCGCCAAGCTCGTTTAATGCTTGCCAAATACTTGGAGCACCTAACGCTTCACCAGCATGCACAGTAACAGCCAAATATGCATCACGTACTTGCTTAAAATGATCAACAAACAACTCGCCAGGATAACCAATTTCATCACCGGCCAAATCCACTGCAACCAAATCATTTTTAAAGGCAAGTAACGCGTCCAACTCGTGCTGACAGGTTTTAACTCCGTATGTACGAGACAAAATACCAATTAAGTTTGCTTTTATATCAGTATCTTTTGTTGCACTTCGGATACCATCAACCACTGCTTCAACAACGCCTTGAGGGTGTAACCCTTGGCTTTGAGCCATATAATAAGGACTAAAACGCAGCTCTACATAATCAAGACCCTGCGCTTGCGCATCTTCAATGTTTTCTATCGCAATACGTCTACAGGCATCGTAATCGCCTAGTACCGTCACTCCCCAATCAAGCTTTTGTAAAAATGCCATTAAGTTTGGCTCAGGATCAATAACCTGAACATGAGGAATAAGTGCTTCAACATTGTCCGCTGGTAAAGCGATATTAAACTGACGACCAAGTTCTAGTATGGTTTGCGCGCGTACATTACCATCTAAATGACGGTGAATATCTAGCAAAGGTATTTTTCTATTGATCATAATAGCTACTCGGTTGAATTAAAATTGCGCGAATGATACGCAGGTACAGTAATATTTCAAGTGTAGAATACTTAAAATAGCGCTTGGAGGTCTTATGTCTGCTTTTTATATAAAAAGAGTTAACGTGATAAATAAAACCAAATCATTTTAAACAGTGCATCTGCATCAATCGGTTTTGTTATATAGTTATCCATCCCCACGTTAATCGCTTTTTTAGCATCTTCTTCGTGCGCATTAGCAGATAGGCCAATAATAGGTAAATCTAAAAACCCTAATTCATTACGAATCACTTTCGTTGCCTTTAAGCCATCCATTTGTGGCATTTGAATATCCATTAATACTAAGTCGTATCTTTTATCGCTTAGCATTTTAATCGCTTCAAGTCCGTTATTAGCAATATCAACAACACCCTGCTTGGTTTCTAAAATAGCGGTAGCCACATGTTGATTTAATGGGTTATCTTCAACGAGTAGTAAGCGATACTTCGCCAGTGATAGGTTGCTTATATCTATTTTATCTAACTTACCTGAATAATATTGTGCTTTAGGTAACGGAGAATGAAGCGGTAAACTAAAGGTAAAAGTAGAGCCGTGACCTTCACTACTTTTTAAATCAATTGCTCCTCCCATCAGTTCCACTAATTTTTTACAAATACTTAAACCAAGCCCTGTGCCACCAAACTGGCGTGAGGTTGAACTATCGGCCTGAGAGAATGGGTTAAATAGCTGTTTTTGTGCCTCCTCACTAATTCCAATCCCCGTATCATTGACACTAAAATAAGTCATTTTTGCTGACTGCCAAATCTTTAATGTTACACTGCCCTTAGCAGTAAACTTAACGGCATTATTTAATAAGTTCAGCAGCACCTGCTTTAAACGAATAGGATCGGTATTAACAACTAAAGGAGCATCATGATCAACCTCAACTTGCAGTGACAAAGGCTTATTACTGACCTCAAACTGCATTAAACTCATAACTTCTTTTGCTAGAGACTTTAGCTCCACAGGTTCCTGCACTAACTCAAGTTTACCCGCCTCCATTTTTGAAAAATCGAGCACATCATTAAGCACTCTCAATAATACGCTCACCGCACCATCAGCTTGCTCTATGTAAGATTTTGCTAGTGGCCAGTCCCGCTGTTGCAGTGCTAAGTAATGCATGCCTTTAATACCATTAATTGGGGTGCGAATTTCGTGGCTCATATTGGCTAAAAACTGACTTTTTATCTCACTGGCTTTATCGGCTTTTTGCTTTTCCTGACGCAAAGTCAGCGTTTGCTTTGCCACTTGTTCGCGTATACGAACATTGGTGGCGACCACTGAAATTAAAAACATAATCAATAGCCAAACAAATAACATTCCCACTATCTGTGCTAACCAATAAATAAGCCAGGTTGACTCCGTCTTAGGTTGGTATATTTCTACCTGCCATAACCGATGCCCAATTAACAACTGATAATCTTTTAGCAACGTCATTGAGTCATGCTCAACGCTATAAAGAGTCTGTTTATTATCTACTTTATTTATATCAGTAAAGCTAATCGCGACTTCGCCACTACTATCAAATGAAAGTACCTGCGACAACTTAGCTAAGTTAACGAGTGCAATCACAAATCCTTTGAAATCCCCTTCAATATCAGGAGCACCAAATACAGGAGAAATAAAAAGCACGCTTAATTCATCATCTGTAGGGGCTAACTTAAATGGTTTACTCAGTACCAACTCATTAAGAATTTTTGCTTTATTAAGGGCATCGCGAATATCTATATCAGAGCTCAAATCGAAGCCCAACAAATCTTGCGTGTTCTTTATAGGATAAATGTATTTTATGGGGTAATAAGTATTGCTAAAGGGTGCTTGTTGCCACTGTCCATTCGCCATTCTTTGCTTTATAACGATACTTTTGTCCCATTCAGCAGGATCATTAATAGACTTGGCAGTAATCATTGGTACCCAATTTAACGCTAAAATCTCTTCACTATAGCTCAACTGCTTAGAGGTGAAATGATTAAACTCATCAAGGCTAACTTGATCACTACTTGCTAAAAATGCACCTAACAAAGATAGATGAGCAGCCACTTCATCTAACTTCTGATTAATGGCACTTTGCGTCATTAGTACTTTGGCGTCTTGTTTTTGAAGGTCTTTTTGTTTTTTTACACTGGCCGCGCCATAAAAACTAATACTGATAATGGCGTAAATAAGTAACGCAGGTAAAATAACTTGTAGCCGATGACGCAACTGCGAATAGTTAAATATAGCCAGTACTAACGGGGTAAAAATCAGCACCCCAATTGAGTCACCTATCCACCAAGTAATAAAGGTACTGATGACATCAGATGTGCTAATAAAATGATTTAAAACAAGTAGACTAGTTCCTGCTCCAGCAGCTATGACACAACATAGCGGCCCACCAATCACCAAGCTTTGAATACTAAGTTTTAAAGAAGATAAATTAAGGGGAGCTTTAATGACTTTGGTAATAAGGAATGCACCAAGCCAAGCCTGAAAAAATATAGCGCAACTAACCCCGAGGGATTGGATTAATATTTGCCAATTTAAGATATCAGCGGAGTTATCTAAGTGAATTAAATTAACAAAAACCGCACCGGCAAAAATGCCAGCATAAGCACGACGCCCCCATAGTAAAAAGCTTGCCAGCGCAATACCAGCCGGAGGCCAAGAGGCAACCGCATAACCGTTAACAGCAAATAAAAAGTTACTTAGATAACCACTAAAGAAATAAGCGCATGCGAGGCTAAAAGATAATGTAAATACATTTTTCACAACCGTCGCTCCTGCGCTTTTATTATTGATTTATAACTATAATTGATTATTGGTAGAGTACAAGTGCCTTATCTAATTGTGCACTGTGCTCATAACTTAATATCGCTTGTTGTCGATACTGTGCTTTATTTTCGCTATTGAGTGCTTTGTCAAAAACACGTGCTGCTAAGTCGTAATCACCTTGTGCATTGGCTAAACACGCTAACGCTAATAGTAACGCATTATTATGCTCATCTTTTTTTAGTCGCTCTTGAATACTTGATTGCAGCTTATAAGCATTACTTGGTGCAGTTTCACTTAAAATATAAGCCAGCTCATCATGCTGTTTTTGCTTGAGTAATTTAATTAGCTCATTTTCGATGCTTGCTAACTGCCCTGTTTTGGCCATTTGGGTTAAATAAGCCGTGTGCGCATGCGCCTGCAACTTTTTACCTAAATGTTGGTATTTAGCGGTTAACTCATCACTTGCTTGCGCAGCAAAATAAGCTAAAAACACTTGCTGCCATTGGGTATCATTCAAGGCATTTTTGCGTAATAAACGCGGTAAAAAGTCTTCAAGCAATTTAAAATGCTGTTGTTGCACTAACACTTCGGTGTACAACTTCAAATCAAGTACCGTAGCTTTTTTAGATTCTGCAGCCACCCGTATTTGCGGCTCAATTACACTACTGTCGCCACTAGCTAACCATAACTTAGCCACTTTAAGTTGTTGCTCTGGGCTGATTTCAAATAAACGCTCAAGCGCTTTATCTGGCTGATTATTTGCAAGTGCGGCTTTTGCTAATAATGCTAAACGTATATCGTCAAATTTAGCAGGCACACTATTGCTTGATAGTGCACTTTCTACTTGCTCGTAATCATCATTAATGAGGCTCCACAATGCTTGCTCTATTGCCGCATGTTTACGCTCTTGGCTTCGCGCAAAAAAGCCATGCTTAGTGTTTCTGTATATAGATAAACAATAACGCACTAGCTTATAAGTTAAATATAAAGCCGCTGCGCTCAGTGCTGCCATAATACAAAACGAAACAATTGTGCCCTCTATGGTGGTATTGTTAAATGAAATCAGCACATAGCCTTTTTCATCTAACACAAAGGGGGTAATCGCTAGCACCAACACAATAGCGACAATAAAAATAATCAGCCCTATCATTGTGCCCACTCCTTCACTTTTTGAGTGCTTTGCAGTGTCACTTCAGGATTAAAGTTAAGCGATTCTTTTTCAAGATTGGCTAACGTCTGTATTACCACTTTTGTTGCATCGTCATCTTGTTTAAAGTATTCATTAACCAAACGTTTTGTATCATTCAAAGCGTTAAAATAAATACTAGCTTGTTTACCCATTAATGCGTCTTGCGCCTGAGTAATATTAAGCTTGATGCGCTGGGTAATTAAATGACGCTCTCGGTCAGTTAATAGTGGCTCAATTAATACGCCTTCATGATGGCGAATAGTAATAAAGCTATCGACTATTTTATTCCAACTATTAAGAATGTTTTGTTGCCAATCACTAACATCTTCAGAGAGTGCATTCTCATCACTTATACTCGCCTCTTCAGGCAAATTAACCGCATTAAATACCAAGTCATCAATACGCTTTATTACGCTGTTTAATTGTAAATAAATCGCTTCTGTCGCAACGGGTTTAATATTGTCGAGTGTTTGTATGTCTTGTGTAATTGCTTGACGCAACTCAAGCGTACCAGAATGGTCGCTTAACAATGAATCTAAACGTTTAAGCACGGCACTGGTGCCTGGGTAATCTTGTTCTGCCCACAGTTTAAATTCAGCCATGCGTTGCAAGCTGGTGACCTCTTGTGGATTTAATGTATTACCACTTTGTTGCACCTTTTGCAGCGCGGCTTTTAATGCTTGTTGATTTTTTACAGAGTTTTCATTGAGTGCCATAGCGATTTGTTCTTCGCTATTAAGCAACGCTTGCTGCAAACTAAGCTGCTCAGATTTAAGCGCTTGCAGCTCTTGTTGTAGCATTTTATTTTGTTCTGTCAGCGTATTAACTGCTAAACTTTGCACTTTACTGGCATTAAGCTTTTGATAAAACTCATAACCCACACCGCTGGCAACAAGCAAGGAAATCACTAACGCAACGCTACCTACTTTACTTACTTTTTGAGGAGCGCTCTGCGTTTGGTTATTCGCATTTACAGAGTCACTTTTAGTCGTATTAGAGGTGTTTTTTGCTGTTGGCTGCGCTGATTTTTCTACTTTTGACGTCGCTGACTGTTCACTCATTTTGCTACCTTGCTGATTAATGCAGGTAAACATAGCGTGGTCGCTAGCTCCTGCCGCAGTATGTATATGGGTCGAATTTATTTTTTGTTGCTGTAAATAAGTACCTATGCGCTCACTGGCAACGTAAAATTCGCACTGTTGTAACCATGTTAGTTGCGCCGCCGAGATAGTATTAAATATGGCGTCAACTGCAGCATTACTTGTAATGACTATACCGTGTACATTATGGCTTTGCCAGTGGTCTATCCAGTTAGCTGAGCTAGGCTCTACTGGCTCACGTTGATACACCACACAATTATTTAAATAAGCACCACGTTGCTTCAAGGTTTTTGCTATTTCAGGTCGCCCGCCAATACCTTTGACCAACACAATATTACTGCCATCAACATCAGCCAAAGACTTAAGCGCGAGTAATCCCTCAGAGTCATGTTGTTTTGGTAGTGCGGCACGCACACCAAATACTTCATAAATAGTATCAGCTGTTTGTTGCCCAACCCCATAAAACTGTGCTTTGGTATTAATAGCAGGCTTAAGTGCATTTAATGCATGCACCGCATCCTGTGAAACAAAAATAATTTTGTCAGCGTTCACCAGCGGGCTTAATTCAACGTTTGTTGGCATTAAGTAGGTTATTTTTAAAACTGGATATAAAGACGCTTGATAACCCGCTTGCTCAAGTTGCTCTGCAAGGGCTGCGCCTTTTCCTTCGGGCCGAGTTATCAAGATATGTTTCATTATGCGTCTCGATATACGTCAGCTAGAATTTTATCTGCGCCTTGTGCTAATAATTTTTTAGCCAGCTCTACACCTAACTTTTCAGCATCATCAACGTGACCGCTAATTTCATCGCGTAAAATTTCACTGCCATCAATCGCACCGACCAAACCACGTAAGTGTACTTGGTCACCCTCAACCAATGCATAAGCACCAATTGGCACTTGGCAGCCCCCTTCTAAATGGCGGTTCATTGCACGCTCAGCGTTAACACGAATACGTGTTTCGTTATGCTCAAGCGGCGCTAACAATGCTTTCGTCACGGTATCATCTATACGACACTCAATGCCTACGGCGCCTTGGCCATTAGCAGGTAACGAGACTTCTGGTTCAATAAAGTCACGAATACGCTCGCCCATTTCTAAACGAATTAGGCCTGCAGCAGCGAGTATAATGGCATCATATTGGCCGCTATCAAGCTTAGCTAAACGTGTATTTACATTGCCACGTAAGTCACGAATTTCTAAATCCGGACGCATCGCTCTAACTTGACACTGGCGACGTAAACTTGAAGTCCCCACAATAGCGCCTTGTGGTAGCGCATCAATATTGGCAAAGTTATTTGATACAAACGCATCACGCGGATCTTCACGCTCACAAATAGTGTGTAACTCTAAATCATCCGGAAACTCTACCGGCACATCTTTCATTGAATGCACTGCAATATCTGCACGGCCATCTAGCATGGCTTGCTCTAACTCTTTTACAAATAAACCTTTGCCGCCAATTTTAGCTAGCGGTGTATCTAGAATAATGTCACCTTGAGTCGACATTGGCACGAGCTCTACACGCACGTCATCATGAAAATGCTCTAGCTGCGCTTTTACAAATTCAGCCTGCCAGAGTGCCAATGCACTTTTACGAGTGGCAATGCGAACTAACTTTGTTTTTTCAGTCATAAAATATCCATTAATAATTACTAGCTTTTAGAATTAAAACTTATTCAATCTAAGGCTATTTAATTTGCTAAAACTCTAAATTCTTTTTGAGCGATGAGCAGCCCGTTTTCATCAACTACATCAACGCGCCAATGCCCTAATTGAGTATCCATAATATTTTTAGTTGAGTACGTTCTGTAACGCGGAGAAGTGACCTTAAGCGCCACTTCAGCCATTATTTCACCTTCAAATAACCACACATGTTTTACCTGCTGTCCCTGTAAGTTTTTAAGCTCACTAAAAAATGACAGCGACTCTTCAAATTGATTCAAACGCACATCGGCGGCAAATACATTGGTTGGCTCACGGTTACTGACACTGCGAGTCAGAACTGCACGGCTAATTGTGGCTGTATCTATTTTGGCTCCCACAGCTACACTAGCAATGTGTGCGGATGCAGCAAATTTCTTTTGCTCAACTGGCTTTGCCCTAACAGTCTCAACTTCAGGGTCTTGAGTGTCTATTGCTGCAATGGTTGCTTCTTCAGGCTCAGCAGTGATCGTTGGCTCTACTTCTTGCTTAATAATACTTTGTTGAACTTCAGGCTCCGATGGTACCGGTTCAGTAATAGAAGCTGATTTTTGCTCAACTGAGGAAAAGGTTTTAGGGTCTGCAATCGCGACACTGCTTGCCTGCTCCTCATCTGCATCTATGGCTTTTTCACTCTCTACTGGTGCTGCATTATCATCGCTTAGCGACACAATTGCTGTTTGTTGCTCAGTAAAATCAAGCTGCTCATTAGGATGCGACGTCCCTTGATCAGCATTCACGGCGCTAGACAGGCCGTAAATAACCGCTGCAGAGATCATAATCACCAACATAGAAATACTCACAATCCGACGCCAATGCCACTCATAGCTCACGTTAGGTTCGCTTACCTGTGGTTCACGTTTTACATTTGCTGTTATTACTATTTTTTGACTCATTTTGACCCTCAGCGGCTCCTAAACTAACTTAAGCGAGAAATTAACCATTGGCGCACAGCTTGTAACTCTTGTGTACAAACCTGATGCCCCATTGGGTATTCTTGCCAACTTACATCCATGTTATGCGTTGATAATACTTCGAACGCACTTCTACCCGCGCTATGCGGTACAACGTCATCTTGGCTACCATGAGCCATAAATATATTTAACTGTGTTTGTTTTGCTTCATCTGCCAATTTATGTGGCACACACATGTAGGTTGACAGCGCCATTACACCAGCCAGCTTTTGTTCTAAACGCGGTGCTAAATGCAGAGATACAACACCACCTTGCGAAAAGCCCGCTAAAATAATTTTACTGGCAGGTATGCCGTTAGCAATTTCTTGTGTAATGAGTTGCTCAACTTTTGCAGCTGATTCTCTAACCCCTTGCTCATCGGCACGTTTATCTAAATCCATAGATTTAATGTCGTACCATGAGCGCATTTGCATACCGCCATTAACTGTAACAGCCTGCATAGGCGCGTGCGGAAAAATAAAACGCACTCCTAACTCAGTAGGTAAGTCGAGCTGCGGGGCAACAGGTGCAAAACCATCACCTGAATCACCTAAGCCATGCAGCCAAATCACCGTGGCTTTATGGGCGCTTTGCGCTGGGTATTCTACAAACCCTAAACTCATAGTGTTGATTGCCATTTAATTTCTTGACCCGCTTGGCGTGTAGACGCTTCGTTAATGAAGCTCCAAAACTCTGCACCCGAGCGGTTATCAATCCATTGCCCATCACGCATTTCAAAATGGTGACCATTAAATTTTGTTGCTACCCATACTTGGTGCAAAGGTGCTTGCTTATTAATCACAATCTTACTGCGATCTGGAAAAATAATTTCTAAAATACCTTGAGCCGATTCATAATCTAAATCTGCTTCACAATCATCAACTTGTTCTTCAATAGTGAACATAAGAGCTTCTGCTAACTGGTGATATTCGTGATCAGTCATCGTTAATTTCCTTTGCAGGCGAGGCGCCTAAATAATGGGTGCATGTTTATAGAGCTAGTGTAACAGGAATAAAATCATCCGCGAATAGCTGCATTTTTTAGATATTCTGTTACTCTGCGATTATAAAGCCAGCAACCGTATTAATCTAATGAAAGCGACATATACCTTACAATTAAAACAACTATTAATCAGCACCGTATTGTTGTGTGCATTAGCTGGCTGTGGCCAAAGCGGCCCGCTGTACTTACCCGAGCAGCCTGCTGAACAAAAGCAGCCAACTGACATTCCTAACAAACAAACACCCGCCGAGCAACAACAGGAGCAGTAAATGGATTTTTTTAATTATAAAAACAACCAACTATTTGCTGAAGATGTCAGCGTAGCAACCATTGCACAGCACTATGGTACGCCGTGTTATGTGTATTCCAGAGCCACGTTTGAACGCCATTATTTAGCGTTTGCTAATGCGACTCAAGATCACAAAAGCCTAGTGTGTTATGCCGTTAAAGCAAATTCAAATATTGCGGTGTTAAACATATTGGCACGACTTGGAGCGGGTTTTGATATTGTCTCAAAAGGCGAATTAGCACGGGTGATAAAAGCCGGAGGCGCTGCTAACAAAGTGGTATTTTCTGGGGTTGCTAAAACGGCTGACGAAATTGCTTATGCGTTAGAGTTAGGCATTAAATGTTTTAATGTTGAGTCAATTTCAGAGCTTGAGCGCATTTCAGAAGTGGCCTGCGAGCTTAATTTAGACGCGCCAATTTCTATTCGTGTTAATCCCGATATTGATGCCAAAACACATCCGTATATTTCTACTGGACTTAAAGAAAATAAGTTTGGTATTGGAATCGAGTCTGCATTAAGTGTGTATCAACATGCGGCATCATTACCTGGCTTAACGATTGTTGGCGTAGATTGCCATATTGGCTCACAGCTTACACAAACCAAACCGTTTTTAGAGGCGCTTGATAAACTACTGGCATTAATTGATGAATTAAAAAATGCAGGTATTGAGCTAAGCCATTTAGATATAGGTGGAGGCCTTGGAGTAACCTACGACGACGAACAACCTCCACACCCAAGTGAATATGCAGCACAAGTAACGCAGCGCCTTGCAAATTACCGTCACCTAGAACTGATTTTTGAGCCCGGGCGAGCCATTGCCGCAAACGCGGGGATTTTAGTAACACAAGTTGAGTTTATTAAACAAAACCAAGACAAGTATTTTGCGATTGTAGATGCGGGTATGAACGACATGTTACGCCCATCACTGTATCAAGCATGGCAAAAAATTATTCCTGTATCAGTGCGTGATGACGAAACACCTACCCACAACTATGACGTGGTTGGCCCGGTGTGTGAAACCGGTGACTTTTTAGGTAAAGACCGACCACTGGCACTCAAACAAGGTGATTTGTTAGTACAGCGAAGCGCTGGAGCCTATGGTTTTACCATGAGCTCAAATTATAACTCACGTCCACGAGTTGCCGAAATAATGGTCGATGGTGAGCAACATCACCTTATTCGCGAACGCGAAACTATCGAAAGCTTATACCAAGGTGAGAAAGTTTTACCATAAACGTTTTTGCCAACTAGCTGCTCTGTGGCATGATTAGCACAGAGCAAAACCGAATTAGAGCGCTATGTTAGTTAATTTTTCCAAAATGCACGGCTTAGGTAACGACTTTGTTGTGATTGATAACATTACACAAAACGTTTTTTTATCCCGTGATCAAATCAAAAAGCTGGCCGATCGCCATTTCGGCATTGGGTTTGACCAACTACTGATGGTTGAAGCCCCTTACTCACCCGATCTCGATTTTCACTATCGTATTTTTAACGCTGACGGCCACGAAGTAGAACAATGTGGTAACGGTGCGCGCTGCTTTGCCCGCTTTGTACGCATGAAAGGCTTAACCAATAAACATAAAATCAGCGTGTCGACTAAGTCTGGTAATCTCACCCTGTATATTGAAAAAGACGGTCAAGTAACCGTTAATATGGGTCACCCTAATTTTGAGCCAAATAAAATTCCACTCAAAGCAACCAAACGTGAGCTGACTTATATTATTCGCGCAGAAGAGCATACCGTTTTTAGTGGTGCCGTATCTATGGGTAACCCTCATTGCGTAATGGAAGTAGACGATATAGAAACAGCCCAAGTGGATACCCTAGGCCCGTTGCTTGAAAACCATGAGCGTTTTCCACAACGCGCGAACATTGGCTTTATGCAGGTTATCTCTCAAGAGCACATTAAACTCAGAGTATGGGAGCGTGGTGTAAGCGAAACACTTGCTTGCGGTACCGGCGCGTGTGCTGCCATGGTGATTGGTTTTATCCAAAATAAGCTCACCAGTACAGTACAAGTTGATTTACCCGGCGGTAGCTTACAAGTGCGCTGGAGTGGCGAGGGCCATCCAGTGCGTATGACAGGTCCCGCTGAACATGTATTTGATGGGCAAGTTGCACTATGAGTGAATTAACTAAACAGCAAGTAATAGATTACTTACAACAGCATCCTGATTTTTTAATTGAGCAACCTAAGCTGTTAGCGCAACTTGAGTTACAACAGCAAGTACAGGGTGCTACTTCATTAGTGCATATTCAGCAGCGCCAATTACGCGAGCACAATACACAGCTAAAAAATCAAATAGACAGCATGAGCAAAAATGCGACCCAGAATGAACTGGTTTATCGTTTATTTAGCCAATGTCACCGACAGCTGTGGAGTAATTACGACTTTAATACACTGGCCAGTAACTTACGCAATATTATTTGTATGAGCCCGACTATTAATGAATGCAAACTCGTTAGATACGATAATGCCTTTGAAGAGTTAGTAAAGCATAGACTGTCAGATAGTAATCATTATTTAGGCCGTGTAAATCAGCAAGAACGCGACTTACTCTTCAACAATGATACCCAATCGACCGCACTTTATTTAATTGGTGAGCCGAGTAACCCCTACGCAATTTTGGCTTTTGGCAGCCACGATGAAAACCACTTTGAGCCCTCACAAGATAACTTATTTGTATTAGATTTTGTGCGCTCATTGCAAATACGGTTACTGGAACTGGCATGAGCGATAACGCGCCAAATATAAGCGACTTAAGCGATAGCTGGCGTACACCCATTACATTATTTAGTGATTACTTAAAATTTGAACGTCAATATTCAGCGCACACCGTTAATCAGTATGTCAGCCAATTAGGTTTTGCCGCCTTGTATTTTAATAAACTGTGCGACAATTGGTTTGCGGTACAAAGTGAGCATATTCGTCGTTACAGTATGGCACTGCGGACAAAACAATTAAGTGGCAGAACAATCAGCTTAAAATTAAGCTGCATACGTAGTTTGTATAAATTTTTAAAAGCAAAAAATATTACTGAGCAAGCGCATTACCATAATCCGGCACAGGGCATAAAAGGCCCTAAATTTGCGCGGCCTTTACCTAAAAACCTTGATGTTGACCAAATGGCTCGTTTACTCGAAATACCCGATGATGATCCACTTGCCATTCGTGATAAAGCGATGATGGAACTGATGTATTCATCAGGCTTACGCATTAGTGAGTTAGTTGGCGCTAACATGCAAGATATAAACACTCGTAGCGGTGAAATATTAGTGCGGGGCAAAGGCGCAAAAGAACGCCTAATACCGGTTGGCTCTAAAGCACTTGAGGCGTTAAACAATTGGCTAGCAGTTCGCCCACTATTTATGGGCTCAGATGAACATGCAGTATTTTTGAGTAGCAAAAAAAGCCGTATTTCTGTACGCCAAGTTCGTTTGCGTATGCAAGAATGGGGGATAAAGCAAGGTATTAGCTCGCAAGTTCATCCGCATAAATTACGCCACTCATTTGCGTCGCATATTTTAGAGTCGTCTGGGGATTTACGAGCAGTGCAAGAGTTATTAGGCCACAGTAGTTTATCTGCAACCCAAGTTTATACTCATTTAGATTTTCAGCACTTAGCCAAGGTGTACGATAACACCCACCCACGTGCTAAAAAAAGAACCGATTAGAGCAGCAACTATGATCCGATTTAATCGCGCAATTTCTCCTTTTTCTGTGCTAAGTTTTGACTTAGACGATACCTTGTACGATAACCGCCCTATCATAACCGCAGCCGTTCAGGCGCAAATTGATTATTTAAATGCGCTACCAGGCTACAAAAAACAAGGACCACAGTTTTGGCAGCAATGCCGTGAACTCGCGGCACTACAGCAGCCAGAACTTATTGATGACGTCACACAATGGCGTAAGCATACCTTGCGCTTAGTGTTGTCTGAATTAGGTTTTAAAGGTGATGAAATAGAGCATCATGTACATAAGGCGTATCAAGCATTTGCTGATGAGCGAAGCAATATTACGGTGAGCGAAGACGTACTAATATTGCTTGATAAACTAAGTCAACACTACAAATTGATTGCCATTACTAACGGTAATGTAGAGGTTGATCGATTTAATTTAAAAGATAAGTTTGAACTGGTGTTACAAGCAGGCTTGCATGGTAAAGCTAAACCACACACAACATTATTTGATCAAGCCGCAACACATTTACGTATCAAAAACAGCGATATTTTGCACATAGGTGATAGCCTTGATAGCGATGTGCAAGGTGCTAACAACGCTGGCTGTCAGTCTGTATGGCTGAATAATCAAGCACAAACTTATGCCTACAAAGGGCTGGCTGATATTGAAATAACCAACATTCATGCGTTAACCCATTTAATATAACCTATGCTTGTTTTACTAATAATATAAGTTAGAGTTAGTTAATTAACTCCATATTATAATAACAAGGACAGCGTATGACGCTCACAGATTATTTAACAACGCTCGCAGATGAGCCAAAAAGTATTAGCTTTGCTGATACTATGGCCGTTATTGATGAGCACTATACTTTTACAGCATGCAGCTTCAGTAACCATGGGTTATTAAGTTCTGCGAGTGAAAATAACGGTTCGTGCAAAATTTTTGCATTTGCTAAGCTCAACGGTCTTAGTAAACAAAATACCTTAGATTGTTTTGGTAAATTTTACCGTGAAGATGTACTAGACAACCCAAGTGCCGATGATCACATGAATATTCGTACGTTTATGTTAGCGCCCGAGGCAACACCGTTTTTAGGCATTAGCTTTGATGGCACGCCTTTAACCACAAAAGAGTAATATTCAAATCAGCATTATTTAGCCTCTACCAGCGGCTTTTCCATAAAGTAGCGCGTACCGCTGAGCGGATAATTATTTAATTGATATTTAACCTGATAACCACGCTTTTCATAGAAAGGCTTGGCTTGAAAGTCTAGGGTGTCAAGCTGAGCCTGAACGGCACCCATTTCAATTGCTGCATTTTCAAGTGATGTTAATAACGAATCAGCCAAGCCATTGCCTCGTGCCGATTCAGCACACCACAACCAACTTATTAGCAGCCAATTGCCAAATACATGACCACTTATACCGGCAACTAATTCATGCTGTTTATCGAGATATTTAAAGCCGAGAGCTTGGCGCTCTGCGTCGAAGTGTTGAGCATTAAACTCAAGCATATTAACACGCAGTGCTTGGTTTAATTGCTCAGTATTTTCTGCCTGCAATAGGTACATTAGCTATTCCAAATTGACCTATTTTAGCAAATACCTAATGTTAAAACAGGTTATTTTGTCCAAAGGGAACTTCAAGCATATTACTAGAAATTTTTTCCGGTTGACCACACATTTCATCATAAGCGCTGGTATGCCTGAGCATCATTTGCGCGTAGGCAATGTCTTCAAAGCGTTTTTGAATATGTAATGGGCTGACTGCCTTTACAAATTCACCATCACTTTCTTGTACATAGTATTCAACATTATTAATGACAACAGACACTTGATACAAGGCCATTTCCAGTGAATGAACCACCACTTTTTGTAATGGCTGATGCTTTTTTAGTTCTGAAAATTGAATACCCATATTAACCTACCTACTGTTAAATTAACTGTCCAAGTAATCAATACGCAGCTTTGCTATAATTGCGATCAGATTTTTTTAATTACGCGCTATCATGGATACAAAAATTCGACTCGCAAAGTACATAGCGCATGCCGGTGTTTGCTCACGCAAGCAGGCCTCGCGTTTGATTGACGAAGGTGTGGTCATGGTTAATAATCGCCCCGCAAATCATATTGATCATGTGGACGAAAACGACAGTGTCATTGTTAATGGCCAAGCCATTAAAGGCCCTGCCGATTTAGTCTACTTTGCTTATCACAAACCAGTAGGAATTGATTGTAAACTCAATCAGCACGACCCAAGCAGCCTTATTCATCATTTACCGCAACTAACACGGGTATACCCTATTGGTCGCCTTGATAAAGACTCACGCGGATTGCTTATTTTGACCAATGATGGAGATTTTTGTAACCAGCTGATCCACCCTGACTTTCATCAGCCTAAACGCTATTTAGTAACCGTCAATAAACCTTTAGATGAGAATTTTTGCGAAAAAATGGCTGCAGGCGTCCCTGTCGATAAGCAAATGACTTTGCCGTGTGAGGTGACTAAAATCACTGACAATCAGTTTAGTATTATTTTAAAACAAGGACTAAATCGACAAATTCGTAAAATGGCGCATTACTGTGGTTACAAAGTGATTGATTTATACCGCGTACAAATAAGTGAATTACTGTTAGACCATTTAAATTTACCTGAAAACCAGTTTATAAAAATTAATAAAAGCGACATTTTAGGCTAACAAGCTCACGCTACCCCCCTCACTTTAATGCGATTAAAAAATATAAAATAAACTTGCAAAAATAGATTACAAGTGTAGTCTTAAATTAAAGATTACACTTGTAGGCAATAAAATGATCGAATTATCAAAAGCAGAATTTAAAGTACTCGATGCGCTATGGATTAGCTACCCCGCTAATGCCAGCCAAATTATTGAGCGCTTGAGTGATGATAAACAATGGCACGAAAAAACCATTAAAACCTTACTAGGTCGATTAGTTAAAAAAGGAGCGCTTAGCTTTGAAAAAGAAGGCCGCCAATATATTTACACCCCCTGTATAAATCGTGCTGATTACACCCAAAAAGAAAGCCAGAACTTTATTGAGCGTTTTTTTAGTGGCCGTATAGCTCCGTTGGTAAGTGGTTTTGCGAAATCAGAAAAACTCTCTCAACAAGATATAAACGAGCTTAAAAAAGTCATAGATGACTGGGAAAAAAACCAAAAGTAAGGGATTCTCATGGTTATTCAAACAAGCTTTAATTGGCTAATAGAGCAACAGCTATTATTGAGTCTGTTGTTTGCAGGATTTGTTTTACTTGAGCGCTTTGGCTTAAAAGCAATTGGTTCGCAGCTTATTTATAAATTAGTGTGGTTAATACCAGCCTCGCTGCTTATCGCTAATTTACCCAATGCAATTAGGCCATTACAAAACAGTCCAATTAGTCATTATATCATTACACCTAATCAACCATTAATAAGCACTATTAGTATTAACTGGGCGCTATTTTATGTAGTTATTACGGCACTGCTTTTATTCGTCACTTGGATTATTCACCACCGATTTGTAAGCAACCTACAGCTTTGTGAAGTAACAAATTTACAAGCAGAAATAAGCTCAGGGGTAAAAACCTTTACTAGTCATCAAGTGGCAACACCTATGGTAATTGGGGTACTAAATAGCAAGCTAGTTTTACCACACAACTACAATACTCTGTTTGATAAAGCCACATTGGCGCTTATTTTAGAGCACGAAAATGTGCATATAAAACGCAAAGATAACCTAACAAATGCGCTGCTATTACTGGCTACAATTTTAATGTGGTTTAACCCTTTAGCTTGGATGGCATACGCAAGCTGTAGACGTTTGCAGGAGCTAACTTGTGATGAACGGGTACTAAGTAATAAAACCACACAGCAACAAATTTTATACAGCAAAGCCTTAGTAAACTGCGCTGCCAATGCGCCAGCGGGTCTGATGGCTTATTCACACTACGGAGATAAAAAAACCATGTTACAACGACTTACTAATATCAAACATAACGGCGCACATTCGCGCCTAGCAAAAGGAAGCGCGTTACTTATAGCAGCAAGCTTGCTCAGTGGCTTAGCAGTAGCAAAGCAACCTGAAGCATCAGCTAAAAAAGAAACATCTATCGCTCCCGTAATGCGAATCGAACCGCTTTACCCAAAACAAGCGGCGGAACAAGGCATTAGCGGTTCAGTGGTATTAAAATACGACATAACCCCAGCAGGCAAAACAGCTAACATTACTGTTGTAAAAGCTGAACCAGAAGCAGTCTTTAACAAAGAAGCAAAAAGAGCACTGATGCAATGGCAATATACACCTTCATCAATGGGACAACAAAACGTACTAATACAACTTGATTTTGCACTCAACAGTACAGTTACAAAAAGTGATTTAATAGAGCGAGTTAACATATCGCATTAATGGGAATAAGTGTTTAAGACTATAAAGCAAGCACCCTTTTAGGCTGCTTGCTTTGTGGTTTTTGCTTATTCTCGTTATAAACTGACGGCGATCATGCCAATAGCGGTTCCCATGCCTACCAGCCAAGTGATCGAGCGAATAATATCGAGGTTTAAATAATAAAAAGTACAAAATAAAATACGCGCTACAATATGCGTCATCGCTAAAGTTTCGGTTACGGCATTAACATTGTTTGTGCCTAATACAGCAGCCAAAGCAACGGCAAAAACCGCTAACGATTCAAAACAGTTTTGATGAGAAGCCAGCGCCCGTGCTCCGAGTCCTGTAAGTTGTGTTTGTTGTTGCCGCGGATGTTTATTATCGTAACCACCGAGCTTATTCATTTCTATAATAGCTGGGATTCTTGCAACGTAAGGCATAGTCACTGCCATTAAGGCGCAAACTAATAAAGTTGTCATTATCATTCTCAAGTTATTTTTTATAACTCAAAATAACACAGCAAATAGAAAAAAGCCGCCAAATATGAATAACCTGAGTTCTGGCGGCTAGTAGTAACATCCCAGACACTATAGCCGATTTAAGCAGTGCGTCACTGTGGCAAATTGTCGCAGGTGATGAATATTCATTATGCCTTTTTGATGGTCGCTTTCATGTCACAGTACTGCTAAATTACTCCTCCGCTTATTGTATGTTGTTTAAGATGATTTGGATTTTACTGACTATTTTTGCTGCATTTATGCAGTCATGGCGCAATGCTCTGCAAAGTAAATTAAGCACTCATGTGAGCATTGCTGGCGTTACATTAGCCCGCTTTATTATGGCAAGCCCTATTGCTGGGCTGTATTTATATGCGCTTTATTATTACCAAGATGCTCCCTTTCCTTCATTCAACCCTTTATTTATTAGCTACATTATTGGTGCCAGCATAGTGCAAATTATTGCCACGGGACTCATGGTTAAATTATTTAAAATGAATAATTTTGCTGTAGGCGCCGGCCTAGCTAAAAGTGAAGCGCTTATGGCGGCCATACTCGGGTTACTGTTTTTTGGCTCAACGCTTTCATTACTTGGTTGGTTTGGCGTGTTTATTGGTGCAATTGCGGTATTGCTATTAAGTGGTATCGCCAATGTGAAACACTTTAGCTTAAAAACAGCATTAACAGGACTTGCCTGCGGCACTTCGTTTGCGTTGTCATCGTCATGGATCAGAGAAGCCAGTTTAAGCTCAGGTATAGCTTTTCCGTATGCGCCTGCATGGGTTTTATTGCTTGTTATTAGTTTACAAACACTGATGCTGTGTATTTATATTGCCTTAAAGGAACGCGATACATTTAAAACTATGTTTCAGCATAAGGGCATGACTTGTACGGTGAGTATATTTAGTTGCTTGGGATCAATAGGTTGGTTTAGCGCAATGAGCTTGCAACATGTTGCCTATGTAAAAACGCTCGGCCAGATAGAAGTATTTTTTACGATATTGATTGCTGTTTTATGGTTAAAACAACCGCTAAAACGCCAAGATAGCGCTGGGCTATTATTGATTGCAGTGGCTGCGATATTGGTAATGCTGCCGAGCAGCTAAAAAAGCGCAGGTATCAACCTGCGCTTGTTTAATCTAACAATTAATGACTAATTTTTAAGGTGATGACACCACAAATAATCATTAACACACCAGCAATACGACCAAACGTGGCGGCATCACCGTAAAATAATATACCCACTAAAAACGTACCAGCAGCACCAATACCCGTCCATACTGCGTACGACGTGCCCATAGATATTTGCTTTTGCGCCAACCACAACATAAAGCCGCTCGCGACCATAAACGCAATGGCAATCGCGATGCCCTGCCAACGAGTTTCAGGGGTTTGAGAAATTTTTAACCCTATAGGCCAGCCAATCTCAAGTAACCCAGCAATAATTAAATACATCCACGCCATTAAATATCTCTCTTTTTCAATATCACTTCATACAAATCGTGACGGCGGTCTTTTAAGTTACGCACTGTCCCTTCACTGTGAAGAATTTTTAACTTATCCATATCTAAGTCGCTAAATAATAACATTTCTGTATTGGTGGTGGCTTCATTTAGTGTGGCATCGTGCGGAAATGAAAAGTCCGATGGGGTTAGTACCGCCGACTGTGAAAACTGCACATCTAAGCTTTCTACTTCAGGTAAGTTACCCACAGAGCCTGCAATAACCACATAACATTCGTTTTCAATGGCACGTGCTTGGGCACAATGGCGTACACGCAAGTAACTATTTTTAGTGTCAGTCCAAAATGGCACAAATAAAATATCCAAACCTTGGGTGGCCAAAATACGTGACAACTCAGGAAATTCGACATCATAACAAATTTGAATACCTACACGGCCTGCATCTGTATCGAATACAGCAATTTTATCACCGCCTTGGATCACCCAATCGTTTTGTTCATGCGGGGTAATATGAATTTTACGTTGCTCGTCTATTTTACCGCTGCGATGGCATAAATAACTAACGTTATATATTTTATCGTCTTCGGCAAGCGGCATTGAGCCGGTAATAATGTTGGCGTTGTATTCTATCGCCATACGCGACATGGCGTTTTTAAAGGTCTCAGTGTATTCGGCTAAATACCGAATTGCCTCGGTTTGGTTACTTTGTTCAGTTAATCCCATCAATGGCGCATTAAAAAACTCAGGGAATAAAATAAAATCGCTTTTGTAATCAGATACCGTATCAACAAAGTATTCAACTTGCTTAAGCATTTCTTCAACCGATTCAACACAGCGCATTTGCCATTGCACAGCTCCTACGCGCACGATTGATTTAGTTGACTCAATAACGGTGTCGGTTGGCTCATACATAATGTTATTCCACTCAAGTAATGTGGCATAACCGACCGACTCCTGATCTTCAGGTAAGTATTTTTTTAATAATCGTTTAACCTGAAAGTCATTGGCTAATTGAAAACTGAGTATGGGGTCATACAGCTCTTTTTGATCGACCTTAGCAATGTATTCCATCGGGGTCATTTCACTGCTGTGATTGTAATAACGCGGAATACGGCCACCCGCTAAAATAGCGCGTAAATTATACTGACGGCACAATTCTTTTCGCGCATCATATAAACGGCGTCCTAAACGCATGCCACGGTATTGTTCACTAATAGCAACATCCAAACCGTATAAAGCATCCCCTGTGGTGTCGCTAAATACTCGGTCGTGGCCATCGGCAATATCTTCATAGGTATGCGGGTTTGAAAAACGCGCATAATCTACCTGTACACTCAGCGCTAAACCCACCAGCACGCCGTCATCCACAATACCGATTTGCCCTTCAGGGAACTGATCTATGAGTCTAAAAATAGTATGGCTTGGCCATGCGCCGCCTAGGTCGGGGTAAGCTTCGTCCATCAAGGTTTTAATTTGTGGGTATTGTTCTCGGGTTAAGTTACAAATTTCAAGATGGGTTTTTTCTGCCGACATACGCAACTCCTTGGGGCATGTAAGAATCAAAAAAGCTGAACACATGCTCAGCTTTATTAGGTTTATGCGTTTTTATTCGCGCTTTGCGCTACTTTAAACTGCGATAAAAAAGTGTGGTTACCCGCTCTTTAGGTAACCAATTAGCATATTCAAGGCCAAGTTCTGACAATGGATCTGCTTTAAGTACCTGCTCTAAACTGGCGTCATTTTGCATTGCTTTTAGCATAACATCTTTCGCTTTTTGCACCAGCTTACGATACGTGATCAGTCCTGAACGGTCACTTAGCGGGCCATGACCAGGAATAACTTGGGTTTTATCATCAACCTGATTAATCACATCATCAACCGCCGCTAAAACACCATCAACGCTACCCCCACTGTCTACATCAACAAACGGTAGGCTGCCAAAGTTAAAGTAAATATCGCCCATGTGCACAATATTATCATTATTGAAAAAAATCACCGCATCGCCATCGGTATGGGCATGTTGATAATGCACAACATGCGCTTGCTCATTATTAAAGTGCAGTGTTAAATCATCACCAAAACTAATTCGTGGTAGGTAATCCGACCCTTCGCCATGTTTTTCTTTTAGGCGTTTATGTACATTATTGTGGGCAATAACATGGGCTCCGGCTTTAGCAAAGTTTTCGTTACCACCGGTGTGATCGCCATGATGATGAGTGTTAATTACAAACTCTGCACTGCCTGGCTTTAAGTCGCTAATGGTTTTTTTAATATCGTCTGAGAGTTTGGCAAACTGATCATCAATGATATATATGCCATCATCCCCTACGCTGGCTGCAATGTTGCCACCTTGTCCGTATAGGACGTATACATGCTCGCTCAGTTGCTTAGCTGTAACTGGATTGTCATCCGCAGCCGCGTAGTTGCTTAGTAGTAAAGTCGTTATTAATGCCGGTAGTAATTTTTTCATTGTTGTAACCCTATAATTAATAATCATGGTTATAAAACGTGATAGCAACTTATTTAGCTCACTCTGCATCCAAAGCTAGTCGCTCATAGGCACTATTTCAATTTGATGCATGAATGTTTGCGGTAACAATGGGGTGTGCTTTCCTTCTACATATTCATCAAAACCGGCTCGATAAAACTCAGAAAGCGGGTGCCCTGATTGCCCTCCAGGCACTGTTAAAATGGCACTTTCTAAATGTCCAGGTTGGGCAATAAATCGCTGCGATGCGCCAAAACTGGTTTTTTGTACGGCAGGCATATAGCTATCACCAAACCCTGGAGCGGTAGGCATATTTAGTAGCTTACTCAATAGAGGTATTTGTTTAGCAAATGGGTGTTCAATCGCTAATTCGTTTACTTTACCCCATTGCCAGTTTTGAATGTTATTACCAAACTTTGCTGTTAACTGCGCGAGAGTTTGCTCAAAAGCTGCCTGTAATTGCTGCTCCCAATTCGTAAATTGCGGGTTAACCCAACTTGCTGGCTGCGCTTTTATTAACTGCCAAACAGCGGGCTCTAAATCGCGTTTTACATAACTTAATGTACCATCCTGCTGATTGAGACTGGCTTCAATACTACTAAATAAAATATTTATTAGTTCATCACGATACGTCTTAACTAAAGTATAACCAACGGAGGTTGAGCAGGCGCATTGCTGCCAGTTATCCAATGCATTGATATAATCTGCATAGTGTTCTGGCTGCTGTTTTAACTGCTCAAGTAATAAGCCATGCCAAGGAGTTAAAAAGCGCGCTTGATTGTCTAACTGTAATTGATAAAAGTCACCTTCGTTAAACTGCTGCTTTTCAAACAACCGATCGCGAATTTGCATCGCACGAGCACCTAAGGCATAGCCGCCATTACCAAAACGTGCATTATCCTCAGCAGAGACCACTCGCGAATTCCCTGTCCACAAGCGCCCACTCTCAGGGTTTTTAACAAACGGGCGAATAACTTCATTTTGCTGCCAAGTTGCTGAATATTCATTTTCATTAATGGCAAATTCACTAGGTGCTGTTCGTGCAGGAATACCGCCCATGTGTTTCCAAGCGGCACTGCCTTGACTATCTACCACCATTAAGTTTTGTACCGGAATACCCACGTTACTTGCAATATTAAGGGCATCATCCACTGTTTCAGCCTGCTCAAGCTGTAACAATTGCATATCAACGGCATACGGCTGATGCGCAGCCCAACTTAAGGCATAAGGCTGATTGTTAATGTATTTAACAGGGCCATACTCACTTAGCGTTAAGGGATAGATTTCATCGTTGCCATTATCCAAGGTAATTACTTCATTTACTTGCCATGTTTTACTGCTATCAGTTAATGCAATCCAGTCGGCTGTATCTATATAGCCATTAGTAAATCCCCATGCAATTTTATTATTACTGCCAACCACAATGGCAGGTGCTCCTGGTAACGAAACACCGGTTACCTGATACGCTTGATTGTTATGAGTGTAATTAAGCTGCGCTCGATACCAAATAACCGGCACCGCCATTGATAAGTGCATATCATCTGAAAGCATCGCAGCTTGAGTATTAGTTAAATCTGCGGTCACTGCCCAGTTATTACTGCCTACTTCTAAATTAGCAGTAATGCTTTTAATCGCCGCTAATGGCTGCGTTGGTAACTGAGGTATAGTTTGAGAATAAGGTGTTAAAACACTGCCATCTAATGCTGCTTGGTATTGGCTTGGTTGGGTTAAAAATTCAACCATTTTTGCGCCGTATTGCTGCTGTATTTGAATTAAAGCTTGGTCGCGCTCAAAGGTCGCAGTTTGTAAATCTAAATACATGCTAAAAATAACTAACAGACTATCTTCGCTTTGCCATGGTTGTTGCTCAGCCCCTGTAAGTAGGTATTCAAAACTTGGGTACCCTACTTGCGCAAGTCCTTCGTTTACCCCTTGTGCATAGCTTTTTAGTAGTTGCTTATCGGCTTCAGGGAGAGTTTTTAAAATTGTTTGGCTACGTTTACGTAATTGATGAAAGCGCATTTTTTTATCAAGAGCGAGCGCGGCTTTACCAAATAGCTCACTGAGCTCACCTGCGGCATTACGTCTAAGTAAATCCATTTGAAAAAAGCGGTCTTGCCCGTGAGCATAACCTAAGCCATAGGCAGCATCGTGGCGAGTTGCTGCAGTAATAACAGCTTGGCCAAGCGTATCTCGAGCAACTTTAACTGGCTGCGTTACCGAATCGCTTCGGCCTTTACCATCAAGAGTAGGTAAACTTAGAGTCAACACGCCGTATACAATAGCAGTCCCCCCTAGCGCTAAAATCACAACAATTAATAGCAACCGTTTGATTACTTTAAACATAAACATACCCTTCAACTTTTTCAATAAACTATTATTAGCATATATTCATAATCGTTCTATTAAAAACGCTACGAAAAGCGGGTAAAGGGTGAAATAAACATCAAAATCCACGATAATACACAGTTCATGTATTGTGCAGACCTAGTTGAGATCAAAATGACTGAAAAAACATTTATTAAAGGTAAAGACCGCGATTTAGAATCGTCTATCTCTACCATGCAAAACAAGCTAAAAGCGCTAAATATTAATATTGAAGAAGCGCTATGGCTTAACCCTGTAGCAAACTGTTATTCAGTTCATATAAAAGATAGCGACTGTGGTGTGATGTTTACTAACGGTAAAGGTGCTACTGATAAAGCCTCTATCGCTTCTGCGCTAGGTGAATATTTTGAGCGTTTAAGCTGTAACTACTTTTTTGCTGATTTTTACTTAGGTGAAGAATTTGCCAATGGTGACTTTACTCATTACCCGAACGAAAAGTGGTTTAAAGTAGCAGAAGATGAAGTACCACAAGGGATTATGGATGAAAGCTTATGGGATTACTTCGACCCTGAGCGTGAATTAACTGCCTCACACCTTTATGATTTTAATTCTGGTAATTTTGAGCGTGGTATTTGTACTGTGCCTTATACCCGCCAGCGCGACGGCCAAGATATTTATATTCCGGTGAACGTGATTGGTAATATTTTTGTTTCTAATGGTATGAGTGCTGGTAATACTAAATTTGAAGCCCGTGTACAGGGGTTATCTGAAGTATTTGAGCGCGCCATTAAAAATCGCATTATTGCTGAAGGTATTAGCTTACCAATCGTGCCTGAAGATGTGGTAAAACAATACCCTAAAATTCATGAAGCCTGTGAAGAGTTGCGTAGCCATGGCTTCCATTTACGTATTGCAGATGCCTCACTTGGCGGTAAATACCCTGTAATGAGTGTTACGCTAATCAACCCAGTGGATGGCTCTGTATTTGCCTCTTTTGGTGCTCATCCTTCATTTGAAGTGGCACTTGAACGTACGGTAACTGAGCTACTGCAAGGTCGTCGCCTAGATCAACTAGACGTATTTCAACCTGCCACTTTTGACAACGACGAAGTAGCCACACCTGAAAACATTGAACTGCACTTTATTGATTCAAGCGGTTTAATTTCTCATGACTTTTTCCGTTCTGAAGCAGACTTTGAATTTGTACATTGGGACTTTAGTGGTTCAACTGAGCAAGAATATAACTTCTGTACTGATTTAATTCACAGCATGGGCCATGATATCTACATCATGGATTACACCCACTTAAATGTGTATGCATGTCGTATTTTAGTGCCTGGTATGTCTGATATTTATCCGGTAGATGAGCTTATTTGGCGTAATAACAACGAAGGGGCTAAATTCCGCGAAACTTTCTTATCACTTGATCAGTATGATACTGAGCAACTGATGGAAATTTACGATAACCTCGAAGAAGCTGGTCACAGCGATATTATTCGCGCTGCTGAATTCATTGGCTTAGCAACCGATGCCGATACGCCTTGGCATACTCTACGTATTGGTGAACTGAAAGCACACTTATGCTTAGCCGCAGGCAGCGAAGAAGCGATTGATTGGGTTGACTGGATTTTACATACCGGCCAAGTTAATGAAGACGCGATGCGTCATTTCCGTTGTTTAAAAGCTATTTTAGAAATTAAATACGATGACGAACGTGAATATGCAAGTTACCAAGACGCCTTAGGGCTTATGTTTGGCGCTAATAATGTCACCCTTGCAATTGAGATTGCAGAAGGTCGGACACGCTTTAACGGCTTAACTTTCCCAGGTTTATCGCTTGAAGGCTTTAAAAAGCACGCCGCATTACTGGATGGCTACCGCAAGTTACATGTTGCGAAACAGAAGCATTGGGCACGCGAAGTTAGTGACTCATAATATCTAAACGTGTATATAGTTAAAAAGAAAATGGCGCATATTTAACTGCGCCATTTTTGTTTCTAGTGTTAGTTAGCTATAGTTAAGCTTTCTATATTAACAATTTAATTACACCCTATGTGGCAACAACGCAAAAGTAAACGCACATCCATTTATAATTTTAAGCTTACCTTTTTATTTGCAATCAGTTTACTTGTAATAACTAGCTTAGTGCTTGAGCGGCTTAATTATAATCGGGCAAAAGATGCTTACCGTTTACAAGTCCTTTCTCAAGTCAGTGCCTACAGAGCCCAGCTTGAAGCTACTTTGGTATCAAATATTCAGTTAATACGTGGCTTGGCTGTAGCCGTTGCTGCTGAGCCAAATTTAAGCCAAACACGTTTTGGGCAAATTGCCGCCCCACTGTTTAACACCTCTAACGAACTACGCAATATTGGTGCTGCACCTAATATGGTCATCACAATGACCTACCCGCTTAAAGGGAATGAAAAAGCCATTGGACTCAATTTTTTAGAAAATAAAGCGCAACGCGATGATGCTATTAAAGCACGCGATACTAATACCATTGTAATGGCTGGACCGCTCACGTTAGTTCAAGGCAATGAAGCTTTGATTGCACGAGTGCCGGTTTATTTACCTGAAGACCAATCTTTTTGGGGGCTGCTTTCTGTGGTGCTCGATCTAGAAAAAGTCTATAACAACGCAGGGATTTTCGAATTACAAAAAAAATACACCGTTGCCATTCAAGGACGTAACGGGTTAGGTAAGCAAGGTGAGTTTTTCTTTGGTGACCCAGAAATTACAAGCCAAAATCCGCTTGAGTTTAATCTAAATTTCCAAGGCGGTGCTTGGCAGCTCTATGTAGTGCCAAAAACAGGTTGGCAGCCAGCATCGTCGTCTGTCTGGCCATTACGTATTGTTATTAGTGTTATTTTAAGTTTGCTTATTTTTGCGTTTTTATTGTTTTTAAAAATGCTCAATAGAGAACACGAAAACGAAAAAATGCTCGAGGTAATGAGTAACCTAGCTCAAGTAGGCGCATGGTCATTTGATTTAGAAAAAAAACAGGTATTTTGGTCAGACATGACCAAAAAGATATTTGAATACCCTTTAGATGAGCAACCTAAATGGTCATCCGATTTATATTACTTTAAAGAGGGAAAAAGCAGAGATAAGGCGGCTGAACTGATCACTAAAGCGGTTAAATACGGTGAAAGTTACGAGGCTGAACTTGAAGTTATTAATGCCAAAGGCGAAGTAATTTGGGCACTCATACATGGTGAAGCAGAGCATAAAAATGGACGCTGCATCAGAATATTCGGCTCATTACAAAATATTGATGCCCGTAAAAAGGTAGCAATAGAAGATCAAAAAATAGCCCGCTTTAACGAAACTTTAGCGTCGCTAACAATTAGCGACCACATATTAAATGGTAAATTAAGCGAATCTAAAGAGCTAATTACTCGTGCGGTGTGTCGTGCACTTAAAGTGAATACAGTAAGCATTCGCTTGTTTGATAAGCATAAAACTCAGCTGAGTCCTATTGCAAGCTATAGCCAAAATAACAGTGATAATAATACCCCTTGGCGCCAGCAAGACATTCCTGATTTTTTTACCACCCTAGAAAAGAAAGCCGTTTTTAGCGCCCAGAATGCTCAACAACAAGCTTGCCTCGCACCCTTAGCAAAAAGCTACCTAGAACCTTCATCTATAAAAGCAATGCTCTGTGTAATGATCCCCGCAGGCAGCGGATCAATTGGTGTTGTATGCGCAGAACAAGCAAGCGTTAGAGCATGGACGCAAAACGAAGAAGGTTTTTTAATTGCAATCGGCGCACTAATAGGAAGTCTTTACTCTAGTGAACAGCGCATAGAAACGGAAGCAGAACTAGTAATGGCAAAAGAAGCCGCTGAACAAGCGGTGATCGCTAAAAGTGAGTTTTTAGCCAGCATGAGTCATGAAATTCGCACCCCGATGAATGGGGTGTTAGGTATGCTTAATATCATTCAGGCGACCTCACTTGATCAGCAACAACGTCATCATATTAAACTTGCCCAGTCGTCAGCAGAATCTTTATTAGGGATTATTAATGATATTTTAGACTTTTCTAAAATAGAGGCTGGTAAGTTAGACATAGAAAGCATTCAATTTAATCTACCACAATTACTCGGCGAAATTGTGGAGTCGTTTGCGCTCAAGGCCGAAAGCAATAACACCCAATTGATTTTAGATACTACGCATGTAAGCACCAGTGAGATTGTGTGCGACCCAAATAGATTGCGACAAATTTTAAATAATTTGATTGCCAATGCCGTTAAATTTACTCAAAACGGACAAGTACTAGTAACCGCTACTATAGAAAAAACTCTCGCCAATACGACTTTAGAATGTGCGATTATTGATACCGGCATTGGTATTAGTTTAGAGAAGCAAAAACAGTTATTTGATTCTTTTACTCAAGCTGATGCATCAACAACCCGCCAATATGGCGGCACCGGTTTAGGCTTGGCAATAGTTAAGCAGCTGTGCGAACTCATGGGAGGCGAAGTAAGTGTATATAGCCTACCCAATGAAGGCAGCACCTTTACTTTTTCAGTCAACATTACCTCAGTGATAGACCAAGCATTTGATTTAGATTGCCAACATATACAAGCAAAGCGAATACTCATTGTTGATAATAGCGAGATGAGTGCCACCATCATCGAAAAGCAATTAACGTTATGGGGCGCAGATGTCAGTGCTGTGTGTGATTACAAAGAGGTTGAAACTTATATAACTAATAATCAACAAACACCGCCGGATGTGGCAATTATTGACACAAGCTTTTTGGAGCCTGTAGCACACCCCTTGGCTGAAAAGTTGAAACATTTTTTAGTGAACAGTCATATTCTGATTATGGCTCCAATGAGCTATTCAAAAAGCAATTTATTTTATGGAAACAATGAAGCAGCCTTAATTTTTAAACCACTCACCGCTATTGGTTTGTATGACACGCTGGTAAAAGTAACATTGGCAGCACAGCCCAAAGAGTTAGCGCTCCCTCCAGCGATTAATACACCTAAAAAAGCGAAAGGCCATGTGTTGTTAGTAGAGGATAACAAAGTAAATCAAGTAGTTGCCTGTGCATTATTAAAACAAGCCGAGCTCACTTTTGATATTGCAGAGGATGGCGAGGATGCACTAACGAAATTAAACCAAGCAAACGCAAACACTTATCAACTTATTCTAATGGATTGCCAAATGCCTATTATGGATGGATACCAAGCTACCATGGCTATTAGAGAGGGCCTCGCGGGTCTAGAGAATCAAACCATCCCCATTATTGCACTAACGGCTAATGCAATGCGCGGAGATAAAGACAAATGTTTAAGTGCCGGTATGAACGACTATTTAAGTAAACCTCTCGATGGCCCTGCTATGCATGCTAAATTGCAACAATGGCTTAGCGCTAAATAACAGTGTAAGCTTAAAATAGAATCGATGAAGTAAGGGATATTATGCAGTTATCAGTTGAACAACAAAGAGTTATTGGCTGTTTCTTGGAAAAGCAAACAACAACGCCTGAACATTACCCACTATCATTAAATGCCTTAACGAATGCCTGTAATCAAAAATCAAATCGCGCTCCTGTGCTCGAATTAAGCCAACAGCAAGTTCAGGCTACCATTGCAGAATTAATCGACTTACGCTTGGTAACAGAAGATGAAGGTCTTAGTGGACGTGTATCTAAATACGACCATCGCTTTTGTAATACACAATTTAGCCACTTACAATTTAACGCACAACAACGCGCCATTATATGTTTATTATTATTGCGGGGAGCTCAAACACCCGGTGAATTAAAAACCCGTTGCGCTCGCTTAGCTGACTTTACCAGTATTGACGACGTTGAAATATCGCTTGAACAATTGATTGAAAACAGCCATGTTAAAAAACTACCTCGCGAATCTGGTAAGCGTGATAGCCGTTATATCCACTTATTTACAGTACCTTCTGCAGAAAACGATGAGCCAATAGCAACACAGACCATTACTGACGAGTTAAAGAATCAAGAGCTCAATGATCTACTTGCTGAAATTAACGAACTAAAAGCTCAACTTAAACAAATAAAAGAGTATATAGGGCTTTAATTGTGTAATTTGAAATCACATAATAGCTATTCTTTTTTGAGCATTAAAACTTTTTAACTTTAAGGAGCGGGCCATGCGCGCCGAAATTATGGCTGAAATGAAAGTTCAGCCTAGTATTGATGTTAACGCTGAAATTAAACGCCGAGTAAATTTTATTAAAGCACGTTTAAAAGCCGCATACTCAACTTCACTGGTACTAGGTATTAGTGGCGGTGTAGACTCATCAACCTGTGGCCGATTATGCCAACTTGCTATTAATGAGCTTAATCAAGAACACCAAGATACACAGTATCAATTTATTGCTGTGCGCTTACCGTATGGAGTGCAAGCAGATGAAAGCGAAGCACAAATGGCGGTTGATTTTATTAAACCCAGCACCCGTATGACAGTCAATATTCAGCCTGCAACCGACGCACTGCACGAGCAAACGATGGCAACTTTAGCTGGCAATAATCAGCCATTGCCAACACAAGAAAAAATAGACTTTATTAAAGGCAATGTGAAAGCACGCCAACGCATGATTGCACAATATGAAATTGCTGGGTTTTGCCAAGGGCTCGTTGTAGGTACCGACCATAGCGCCGAAAACATTACTGGTTTTTATACTAAGTTTGGCGATGGCGCCTGCGATTTAGCACCTTTGTTTGGTCTATCTAAACGTCAGGTTAGAGCATTGGCAACAGCATTAGGTGCACCTGCTTTGTTAGTTGAAAAAGCACCTACTGCCGATTTAGAAAGTGATAGACCAGGTTTAACTGACGAGGAAGCACTAGGCTTAAGCTATGAAGAAATTGATGACTTTTTAGAAGGTAAACCAGTCTCTGAGCATGTGGAGCAAACACTGATTGCAATTTACCAACGCACGCAGCATAAGCGCCAGCCTATTCCAACAATATACGATGCTTTTTAAATCAATATTATAAGTGTGATTTAACTGATCGAGCCGCTTATATTTTACGTAAAAATGGCGTGAAAATAAGTGGCTTAAATTTTAACGGTTAACCTTAACGCTTGCCAACAGAGAGTTTTATATTTTATGACCCCCCCTATTTTGATTACTGGTGCAGGACAACGTATAGGACTTGCGCTTGCACAGCATTTTATAGCCCAAGGGCAAGCGGTCATTATTACTTATCGTACCCGCCATAAAGCAGTAGATTTGCTAGAACAACAAGGGGCGATCTGTCTTTATGCTGACTTTAGTTCTGATGAGGGTATTAATACTTTTATTACATTACTTAAAGCACAGACTGACTCACTAAGCGCGATAATTCATAATGCATCAAGCTGGGACTGTGAAGCTAACAACCCTCAGTTTGAGCAGCTGTTTGACAATATGATGCGCATTCATGCAAAAACACCGTACTTGGTAAACTTACGCTGTGCAGATTTACTATTAAATTATCAGGCGTCTCATGCAAAGCCCGCTGACATTATTCATCTAACTGATTACGTAGTGGAAACTGGTAGCCCAAAACACTTAGCCTATGCGGCCAGTAAAGCCGCCTTGGATAACTTAACCAAATCATTTAGTGCTAAATATGCACCGAATATTAAAGTGAATTCAGTCGCACCATCATTAATTATTTTTAATCAACATGATGATGAGCAGTATCGCGCTAAAACTTTAAAAAAATCATTAATGGGTATCGAACCTGGATGCCAAGAAATTATCAATAGTATCGACCTACTACTGAACAGCCATTACATCACGGGCCGTGCTTTACCTGTTGATGGTGGTCGCCATCTTAAGTAAGTCATCTAAATAAACGAGAAACTTATGCATAACGAATTAAAAGAAAGCTATCAAAAAATTATAACCGCAGTCGGTGAAGATGCAGAACGTGAAGGGTTGCTCGATACTCCAAAACGCGCTGCAAAAGCGATGGAGTACCTAACTCAAGGTTACCGCCAAACGCTTAACGAAATCACTAATAATGCAGTATTTACCTCAGATGCTGACGATATGGTATTAATACAAGACATAGAGCTTTACTCTATGTGTGAGCATCATTTATTACCATTTATTGGCCGCTGTCATATCGCTTATATTCCTGATGGCAAAGTATTAGGTTTGTCTAAGTTTGCACGTATTGTGGATATGTTCTCTCGCCGTTTTCAAATTCAAGAACAACTAACCCATCAAATTGCCAAAGCGGTTGAAGAAGTAACAGGTGCCAAAGGTGTAGGTGTAATTGTTGAAGCAAAGCACATGTGTATGATGATGCGTGGTGTAGAAAAGCAAAACTCAAGCATGCGTACTTCGGTAATGCTAGGAAACTTTAGAGCCGATCCGAAAACACGTAATGAGTTTTTACAGCTGATCAAAGGATAATCTATGGCAAACGCAATAATTAATGTAACTAACTTACGGCTACGCACGTTTATTGGATTTAATCCTGATGAACGTGAAAAAAAACAAGATGTAGTCATTAATTTAGAAATTCATTATCCGGCTGATCAAGCTTGTGAAACTGATGAAGTAGAACAAGCACTTAACTACAAGGTAATTACTAAAGAAGTAATTAGCTTAGTTGAACAGGGTCACTTTTTATTGTTAGAAAAATTAGTTGCTGAAATTCTTGCTGTTTGCCACTCGCACCCAAGTGTAAATTACGCCAAAGCCCGAGTGGATAAACCTCATGCGCTGCGCTTTGCAGACTCTGTGTCGCTAACTCTGGACTGGCACAAATAATCCAACGGCAAGGGCTATTACAGCTAAATAACGTAGCCCTTTGCCGAGTGTTACTAGCACTAAAAACATACTAAATCGCACTTTAAACACGCCGCCAATAACAGTTAGTGGATCGCCAACAATAGGTAACCACGCAAACAGTAAGCTATATATCCCATATTTATTAAACTGCTTTTGCGCTTTTTTGAGCCCTTTTTCAGAAACTGGAAACCATTTTTTATCTTTAAAGCGTAATGCTTGTGTTCCAAGCCAATAATTAACACAACTGCCTAATACATTGCCTAAGGTTGCTGCAAACCAAATTAGCCATAAGTTAGTATTACCTTGCATTATCATCCCACCCATCAATACTTCAGACGAGCTGGGTAATAACGTAGCCGATATAAATGCTGTAAAAAATAATGTTATATAGAGCATTTTTCCCTTATGACTAAAAACTAAACCCAGCAATTAAGCTGGGTTTGAACGACTTTTTAACTTAAATCAAAACGCTTATTTTATTAAATTTAAGCTAAGGGGGTAATTAAACTCTTTACCATCGTTGGCTTTCACGCTTGCGATAACCACCATCACAAATGAAAAAATAGCGACCATAGGTAACAGTAGTAAACCAACAGCTGCAAAAATTAGTAAAAAACACACAAAGTAAGCTATAGCCATAGTAATTTGAAAGTTAAGCGCTTTTTTACCGTGTATATCAACTATAGGCATTTCATCTTTTTTAATTAGCCAGATAATAAGGGGACCTAGCACCGAGCCGAATGGCACAATAAACCCCGCTAATGCACTTAAATGACATAGCATTGCCCAGGTGCGGTCATCTTTATTGACGACTTTAATCTCTTGATTTTGTTCCATTACATTTTCCCTTTTCGTAAAACACCGTAATTTAACTCAATATACTATTACTATTTTGCGCTAATACCAAGCAGCTTTAATTGGCGGCAATTCAAATATAAAAAACCCCCAGTAATTACAATATACAACTACTGGGGGTCACTTAAAAAGCTACGCTTTTATTTTATTACTTATTTTTACCAGCTAAATCAAGCATAAATGCATAGTTAAGTGCCGTGTCCTCCAAGCGTTTAAAACGACCAGACGCACCTCCATGGCCAGCTTCCATGTCTATTTTAAATAGTAGTTTATTATCATCTGTTTTGTAGTCACGCAGCTTTGCAACCCACTTTGCTGGCTCAAAATATTGAACCTGTGAGTCGTGCAAACCTGTTGTTACTAACATATTAGGGTAGTCTTGTTTACTAACTTGATCGTACGGTGAATACGACAACATATAATCGTAATATTCTTTCTCGTTAGGGTTACCCCACTCACCATACTCGTTAGTTGTAAGCGGAATAGTCTCATCAAGCATAGTAGTAACCACATCAACAAATGGAACCGCAGCCACCATACCTTTATATAGCTCAGGCGCTTGGTTTGCCACTGCGCCCATTAATAAACCACCAGCACTGCCACCTTGGGCAAAAATTTGCTCTTTATCGCCATAACCTTGGGCTACCAATGACTTAGTAACATCTACAAAGTCGTTAAACGTGTTCTTTTTAGTGAGTAATTTACCCGCTTCGTACCACGGGCGCCCTAACATTTGCGAACCACGTACGTGGGCAATTGCAAATACAAAACCACGGTCAAGCAACGTTAATCGTGCAGAAGAAAAACTAGGATCCATTGTTGCACCATACGAACCATAGCCGTATTGCAATAATGGGTTAGTGCCATCTTTTTTAAATAGCTCTTTTCGATACACCAAACTCACCGGTACTTTTACGCCATCGCGTGCTGTGACAAAAATACGCTCAGACGCATAGTTATCCGCGTTAAAGTCACCTAATACCGTTTGTTGCTTCAATAATGTTTTTTCCCCAGTGGCCAAATTAACATCATAAGATGAACCCGGAGTGGTCATACTGGTGTAGTAAACGCGCAGCGTATCGCTTTCTAATTCGTTGTTACCGTACGCATTAATTGTATATGCACTGTCGTTAAAGCTTAGTGGTAACTCTTTGCCCGATGTTAAATTACGTGCAATCAGTGTTGATTGGCCCATTTCGCGTTGTTGGTATACTAAGTAGTCATTAAATAACTCTACGCCTTCAAGTTTAATATCCTCGCGCGCAGGGATCACACTTTGCCAATTCGATTTATCACCGGCTTTATCAATATCGACCTTCATTAGCTGAAAGTTAACCGCATTTAAATTAGTCACAATGTAATAAGTATTACCTAATTTGGAAATGCTGTACTCAAGGTTGGCTTCACGCTCAATTAAGCGCTTTGGCTTAGCATTTATATCGTTTGCACTAAGTACTGACAAACCCGATGCATCAGTACTGCTATGCCAAATATAAATTTCTGAGCCGTCTTTGCTCTTGCTCATACCAGTGTAATAGCTCGTATCTTTTTCTTCGTATACAAGCTCATCATCGCTTTGTGGTGTACCAAGCGTATGACGATAAACTTGGTAACCGAGTAAGGTTTGCGCATCTTTTTTAATGTAATAAACAGTTTTATTATCGTTCGCCCACACAACATAACCACTGGTGCCTTCAAGCGTGTCTTCTAATAATTTACCAGTGTTTAAATCTTTAATTTTTATATTGTAAACACGGCGGCTCACCGTATCTTCACCATACGCCATTAAGTTATCATTTGGGCTGACACTCAGACCACTAACTGCAAAATAGTCATGGCCTTTAGCTAGTTCATTGACGTCTAAAATAACTTCCTGATCGGTGCCTGCAAAATCACTACTGCGTAAATAAGTAGCATACTCGTTATCGCCGCGAGTTTGCGACGAGTAATAGTACTCTCCGTCTTTTACTGGAACAGAGTCATCATCTTTTTGAATTCGCCCTTTAAGCTCTTCAAATAAACTACTTTGCAGTGTTTTAGTATGCGCAAGCATTGCATCTGTGTAAGCATTTTCAGCCTCAAGGTAACTAATCACCTTAGTAGCTTTACGCTCATCATCACGCATCCAATAATAATCATCGATGCGAGTATCGCCATGGATTGTCATTTCATATGGCACTTTCTTCGCAATCGGCGGCATGACTTCGGTTTGAGCAGCTACATTTTCAACCTTTGATGATTGCTCAACATCAGGGGCTTTATTACATCCCCCTAAAATAGCTAAGGATATAAAAGTAAGAACAAATGGGGTGTGTTTCATTGATTGGAATCTCTGTAGTTTTTATTTTTATTAAATATACCTAATATTTAATAGCACGGAGATTTAGTTTGTGAAGCTATGTAAAAAGGGAGCAGAAGCTCCCTTTAGTTAATATTTAATTTATTTAATTTATTTAATTACTTTTGCTTACGACGACGCATAAATGCAAATGGCGCTACTAGCAATGTTAGCCAAGCTAATGAACCTGAAGAGCTTTTCTTAGCAGGCTCAGGAGTAACAACAGGAGGTGCTACTTTAGTAACGGATATTGTTACCATTGCAGGTGCAGATACATTACCACGAACATCAATCGCAACAACTTCCATTTCTGCAGATGTATCACCCGCTAATAAAGTTGTATCTGCAACCACAATTTGGCCTTCTGCATCAACTGCAAAACCAAGGTTTGTATTAGATTGAACGTAGTACTCTGAAACAGCCAAGTCTAAATCTGATTCTTCAATAGTAAACGCACCTACCACGGTTCCATCAGCTGCATCTTCAGAAACACTAAACTCACCACCAATCAACATTGGTGCTTCAACGTCTGGTAATTCTAGGTCTTTAGCTGCCATCACTTTAATAATGTTAGTACCTGATGATAGTACAAAAGGACCATTTGCTGATACTACCGCTTTTTCTCCTGGCTTGATTGAAGTAACCACTTCATCAGTTGCCATTTCAGTACCAAGCTGAACATCAAATACTGCAGAACCTGTTACGCTATTTTTTTCATCCGTTTCAGTTGCCCCATAAGGCGAAATTGTAACCTGAGGTTGAATACCAAATACCGCGGTTCCAGTTACGCTATCAGTTTCAGTGAAAATGCCTGACTGATAACTAGGGTGACCTACAGATACTTTGAAGTTCATTGGTTCACCAAGAAGCGACGCATCGATATTCATGAACTCTGAACAGCCGGTAAAGGTAATAGTATTTCCACCTGCCTCATGTATTAACGGTGTACCCCATTGCCATGCATCATTGCCAGCACCATCCGTTGTACCAATTAATGTACGGCTACGGCCAGGGAATGCAGTTCTACGACCGCGGTCATTTAGGTTTTGTAAAAACTGATCTGCAAAGCCATCATTATCTGTATCAATTTCAATCCTATAGCCCGCTTGGAAAGTATGAGTTAACGGATCTCGTAACTGGATCGATGAAGTAATAAAGATACCTGAACCACAAGAATCATCATTAATTGCTGAGAATGTAGTAGCTAGGATATTAAATTCAGCGTCTTCAACTGATTTTTTCGTTCCCATTGCCGCAACGTTTTCAGCTTGCGGGAAAATTTCAATTTGGCCTGTATTTTCAACAACTAACGCCATTTCATTATTAATAATTTCAGGTGAGAAGCTCAACTGAGTCACGGCTTTTGGCATTGCATGATAAACAACATGTAAATCGTGATCGCCATCTGTAGATGCATCGTCAAATACTAACGCACCATCAAACTCTACTGATGTTAATGCCGCGCTTCTTGCTTCAATATCATCTGCACTAAATGGATTTTCTAATTCCCATGCAGGTAATTTACTTGGATCAACCATCATTGTAATATCAAAGTTAATCGCTTGACCTGCTGGTACTGTTATAGATTCAGGGAAATCCCAGCTAACTGCGTCCGTATCAATATCACTTTGGTAACGTGCTTCTATGCGAAGGTTATAAGTTTTTGCATCTGCAGAGAAGTTCTTAACTGTCACTGTTTTAGTAATTGAACCTGATTCTGCTACACTTACTAAACCATAAGATAGTGCAGCTTGTTTAGTATCAAACTCACTATTATTTACCCAAGCAGCAACTGGTAAATTAACTGCCTTGGTAACATCAACTAAACCAGCACCTATCATACTAATTGGCGCAAGCTCTGAATCAGGATTGATCGCTAAAGGTTCATTAGTTACGTTTAAGTTTGCTGCATTCATAATTGTTGCTTTAATCTCAAACGCATTACGCTCAGGGTGTGCTTCACGAATCATTGCAACAGCACCGGCTGTAATTGGGCCTGAGAAAGATGTACCATTTACAGGAGCTAGCTTATCCTGAGTTCCTGCAGCTGCAACCATTATACTTGTTCCTGGCGCTGTAATTTCTGGTTTTAATAAACCATCCATAGAAGGACCACGAGATGAGAATGTTGCAACAGCACCTGCAGTTGTTTTTATTTCAACACTAATATCAAATGTAGCAGGACCGCCTGCAGCTAATTGCGCCTTTAAAGCAGAGCCTGCAGCAAAGTTAATACCTATATTTTTAATTGTAACCGCGGCATCAAAGCCCCCCATAGATGCAGGGGTACCATCATCTTCATTATTTGCAATCATTACAAACTCAGCACCTTTAGCCTGAGCATGTAAAACTTTATCCGTAAAGTTACATGAACCTCGGTCAATTAATACTGCTTTACCTGTAAAGTCAACATCTGCAGCAAATTCAGCACAACCATCTGCGTTTGTTTCAGGATAAACTAATTCAATATCGGCACCTGAAATAGCAAAATCTTCTTGAGGACCAAAACCTGATGCCTGGATATTACCTTCAACGCCAGCAACAGTACCAGATGCAACACCTACTTCAGTTGTTGGGTGAGTCATAGCGCCAACAGATAGTGCGTTAGGTGTAGTACTTGGACCACCAACACGGAAAGGATTATCGCCATCATTACCAGCAGAAATAACCATATTCACACCTAACTCAACTGCACGTTGAACTAAGTATTGTGTACCACCACCGGTGTAAGTGTCACCAAACTCACCACCTAATGACATATTCATTACATCAACGCGGTCTGAAATATCGCCATCACCGTTAGGATCCATTGCAGCTTCTAGAGCAGCAGCTTGTGCATCGCCAGGACAACCACCACCACATACTGAGTAAGCGTAAAGTTCAACATCAGGTGCAATACCATTTACTGAGTTTGCAGAAGATGTACCATGATTGGTTGGATCACCTGTAGAAGGTGAATTAGCGGCATCATTTTCAATAGGATCTGCATCATCACGAATAAAATCATAACCACCTTGCACGATACCTTGAGGCCATGCAACTGATGTTGGATCAGCTTGAGCTGCTTCATAAGCCTCAACTGTGCCTGCACCACCAAATGCCGCATGCGTGTAGTCGATTCCCGTATCAAGCACTGCAACACGTTGGCCTTTACCACTTGCTATACCGTCAGTAATAAGTGGTTTAGCGTTGATATATTCAGAGCTTGCTGCAACATGCAATTCGCGATCGAACATTGGTAAAACTTTAACAACGCGATCATCTTTTGCAATTTCAGCTAACGCCTCAGGCGTTGCTTGAACAATTAACGTTGGCGCTAAAATCTTAGTTTTACCAATTACTTTTGCATTAAAATCTAGACTATTTAACTCAACAGTCATCATATCTTGAAGCTGCTCAATTTGCGCCGTTATTTCTCGATTTGAAGATACATGATAAGTCCCAGCAGCAACAGCATCAACTGAGGTTTTTGCTTTTAAAACAATCATATGTGCCGATGGTGCTTTTTTATCAGCAACTATCTCTTTTACTTTTTCTGCTTGGGTGTAATTAATTGTCGCGTTAGGCAAAGCTACTGCGTTGGCAAATGTTGCCACAAATGCACCTGATACAGCTGTAGCTATTGCTGTTCTTTTAATTATATTTTTAGACATTGTTTCCCCTAGGATAGGTTATGTATTATTGTATTTACTATATTTAATTTTTTAACTATGTGGCGAATATAAAACGTCAACCTTTGCGAGCGCAACATTATTGCTACATTAAAGTTACACAAAAAAACAACGCCCTTAAAAAACAACCATAAAACACTGATTCAAAAGGAAAATAAAAGCCACTTAGCTTGTAAAAAATTGTAAATGAAAATTTAAATTGAGAAATTAATGAATAACGATGTAATTAATATTTTAACAATGGCTAAAGTCATTCAAACAGCGGTTGCACCCGTTTTTTTAATTACGGGTATTGCGGCAACACTCGGGGTATTATCAAATCGCTTGGCGCGTATTACTGACAGAGCCAGACAGTTAGAGCGAAAATTAAAGGTCAGTATTGATGAAGAATTTAACCTGTCTTTAACTACTGAGCTGAGAGCACTCCTAAAGCGTTCTCGGTGTATCCATATTGCATTTAGTTTAAGTGTCTTAAGCGCATTATTAGTATGTGCAGTGGTTATGCTTTTGTTTTTATCACACATACAATCGATTAACTTAGGTGTCACTATTGGTAGCTGCTTTGTTGGTGCCATGGCATTACTAATATGTGCATTTATGTCATTACTGGGGGAGGTGTTCTTAGCAACACGCAGTATGCGCCGAGGGATGATTTTCGCTGATATTGATATAAACGATTAATAAAAAACCCCGAGCCAATTACGCTGCTCGGGGTTTTACTTATCTAAAACAGATTACTGTGCTGTATAAATTGTTTCAAGCACTTCTATTTTAGCTTCTTTTGCAAAACCCGATACCTTTAGTTGCTCTGATGCAGCTAGAATATCTTGACCATCGTTTATAGCAAAAACAGCAATTTGCGTACCAGGAAAGACTGAGATTACCTTCAACCCTGTAGCCAAAGCAGCATCATTTGCGTCCACACCATCTTTTAGAAGGACAGTAATATTACCTGAAAGTAAAGTTAGGTTATTAGTAAAGATATTACGTACTAATGTCCCCTTAGTTACAGTATCAGATGAACCTTCTACACTTACTACAGCCATTTCACCTTTTTGCATAATAACATGCTCTTCTGAAGCTACATTTGAAGGCACTAAACGTAAGTTCTTTTCAATTTTGTAAGAACCAAAATCCGCTTTATTAAATTTCAACTTAGTTACTGGCTTTTTAGGTAATTGCAGATCTTTATCGATATTCATGCTTGCTGTCGCAGTAAACGAAATACACGCAACTGCACCCAATACGATTAATTGTTTAACTTTCATTTTATAATCCTTACTCTTGATCTGCATGACCGAATGCACGAAGAGATACACCCTCTAGAACACTCAATGCTACGTTATTTGAAATACCTGTTACATCTAAAAAGTTATCAATATTATCATCAAGTGCAAAACTATCAGCGCTCGTATCAAGTAAGCGAATAGTCCAAGTACCTTTGGTTGATTCACCGTAAAATGCATTCGACATTAGTACCGCATCTTTTAAAATATAACCTGCATTAAAACTAAAGTCGCTATTAAGTGCAGGCAGAAATAGTGCCTGTTTAGATGAAAGCAATACACTTCTCGTTCCTGCTGGCGAGGTCACTTCGATAGCTAAATCGCTACCTGCTGAGGTTTGCGTTCCATCAGCTAGACCAAAGGCCATTTCTGGATTGCTTACATCAAATTTAAATTGCATCGCTTCAATATTGAGCTCTTCTGTTACTACAATTTCTTGCGTTAAACCTGTAGCACTGTTATCAGGGATTTCTAATGTGAGGGCATTTTCAGCAACTACTGAACCAAAACCTTTCCAATCCGTGATTGCTTGTTCACCTAATGAAGCTTCGTAAGATTTAGCCATGGCAACAGCTGCACCAGCATCAACTCGACCAAAGCCATATAAATTATTAAAGCTATAACCTGCAGCATTTTCAACCCAACCATCATGCGCAGCAAACTCACCTGCGCCTACAGTTAAATTGACAGCAGCATTATCTGGATCAATTAATGTACTTGTTGACGCTAAAATATGACGTACATCACGCCAAGTTAGTTCAGGGTTAGCTGAAAGAATTAACGATACCACACCTGATGCATTTGGCGCAGCAGAGGATGTACCATTAAATGTAGATGTATAGTTACAACTTGCATTATCTTCATGGCCTGGATAGTCAAAGGGGAACTGGCTTGCAGCAAATTCTTCACCATAAACACTAGCCCAAGCTGTAATTCCACGACCATTAAAGCCTGAGTAACCATTAATACAAGTCATTTGGTCTGTTGTTACCATAGCAGGAGCCCAGCGCCCAGCTTCACCTGCAGGAGCAGAAACCATTACATTGGCACCCGCTGTAGAGTAACTTGTATGTTTACCATTTGCATTTACCGCAGCAATACTCAAATAATAAGGATGACCTTGACTCGGCTCAAATGCACCATTATAACAAGTTAACCCTAAATCATTGGCACCATTGTCAGTACATAAAGACCCTTCATATGGGTTATTGCCACCATCATCGAATGAGTTACCACTAGACTTAATATTTAATGCACCTTTACCATCACGAAGATATAGATTGGGATATGATTCAATTGTCTCCTCTAATTCCGAATAAGCTACAAATGCTGGAACGGTAATACCGTAACTACGGTTAAATGCAGAAATATTTTCCGTTGTACTAATACCGCTACCTGGGAAGCCGTGAGCAAGTAAATCCTTTTGTGCAATTTTATCCTCGCCAAGGTAGTTCATACCAATTAAACCAGTATCTGGTGCAACACCGCGACCACCTTTACCATTCCAACCTTTTGCTGCTATTAAGCCCGCAACGCTTGTACCATGATCACCACTATTTGCCGTACTCGTTGGATCTGTGCGATCAAGAACATTAGCATCCAAATTTAAAGAGCGGTTAGGTAATACATTATCGATTAAATCTTCGTGACGAATCTCCATACCTGAGTCAATTACTACAGCGGTTACACCTGCGCCAGTAGCGCCTTGTGCATAAGCAGATAAAACATTCATATCTTCACCAGCAACCAGTTCTGCTGCTTCTGATTCAGCGAAGTCTGCATCTAGTCTTGCTTTTGCATTTTCTTCGGTAAAACCACGCTGATTTACATATAAATCAATTAAGCCTTGTTTCATCTCATGACTAAGAGAGTATGCTTTTTGGCCTGTGTTATTCAGGTGCCATTGCTGATTTGCAAGAGGGTCTCCAATAATTCCTGAAATATTAATTTTCGCAGAGGCCGTTTTACCGTTTGCAGTTACTGTGTAGTCAATAACAGCATCTTCCCCTGAGACAGGAACATATGTAAACGAGTTACCATCTACCGTTAACATGCCATGGCTAAACTTAAACACACCATCTTGCGCGGTAATTTCCTCGCCATTTTCAGTAAAGCTAAAAGTAAGTGCATCACCATCATTATCACTCGCTTTAAAATCAGCAGTAACAGGTATCCATTGCTTTAAATCAACAACGACAACATCACTCGCTTTTGGTGCTACATCAGTAACAACAGGAACTTTACTGTTATTATCATTATCACTGCCTCCACAACCCGATAGCGAAATCACTATTGCTGCAGACAGCGCAGACAACTTAAAAATATTGTTTTTCATAAATGCTCTTCATTGGTTATTTTTATGACGCCTAAATGTACACAACCCAATGACCACCAACAACACCCTATTTACAAAGGTTCACAATAAAGCCATAAATTAATACTACATATTTCCATCTCTGATTAATCTATGCTCATGCAATATCTATGCTTTGCCTTAAACAAAAGTGCACGCTAAGATACAAAGATAATTAAAGAACCCTTAAAGGAGTAGAGTAAAGTGAAATTGAAGCAAGTATTTATCGGGGCGTTACTATCTACATGCGCATTTACCGTATCTGCAAATTCTGCATTCAAAGAGCCGAGTGATGCGATTGAGTATCGCCAAGCTGCATTTTCTATGATTTCAGTTCAAATAGGCGATATGGGTGCCATGCTCAAGGGTAAAATTCCTTTTGATGCAGAGCAATTTAAGCAGCGTGCAAATAACGCAGCGGCATTGTCTAAAATGCCTTGGGAAGCTTTTTACGCAGGTACTGATAAGGGTGATACATCAGCACTTCCTGCGGTATGGTCTGAAAACGATACTTTCATGAAAAAAGCGACAGCATTTCAACAATATGCTGATGAACTTGCTGTAGCAGCTCAAACCGGTGACAAAGCTGTTATTGGTAAAGCGTTTGGTGCTTGGGCTAAAGGCTGTAAAGATTGTCATAAGCAATTCAAAGACTAATATATACGGTGTATTAAGAACAAAAATGGCGCTGTATTAGCGCCACTTTTTTTAACTAAGCAAATAACTTAAATGCTCACTTCCCCAGGTACTCATTAATAAAACTAGTAGTAGCAAAAATATAACCCATGCAACCCATGGTGACTTTGTCTCTGGCTCTGAGCTTTTTGTTGCTAGTGCTTTATTACCGGTGATCATTGCTTTGACCAAAGGCTTGCCTTGGACTTTGTAAGCAATAATAGCCACAACATGCAAAATAATCGCATAAAATAAAATATCAAAATTAATATGGTGCAACCAATTGGCAAAATCAATCGTATCACTCGATACATACTGCGCTAACGGGCCATCAGTTAAAATACCATCACTGCTCATTAAACCGCTTATTAGCTGCGCTATGATCAGAATAAAAAATAATAACACCATATAACTACCTGGTGCAGAATGGCCCACATCATTTATTTTTTTGCCGCTAAAAGAAGCAAGCACCGATTTAGGAGAATGCAGTAATGCCGATATTCTTGCCGTTTTACTGCCTATAAGACCCCATATAATCCGTGTTGAAATAAGCGCTAAAGTAAAAAAGCCAACTACAAAATGAAGTTCGATCATGCCTTCTTCTGCACTAAAATAAAGCGCAGCAATACTCAATACTAATAACCAATGAAAGCTTCTTAAAAAACCATCCCACACTTTTACCTTAAACATTGCACCTTCCCTAAAAAAAAGTATCATCTAAAACGCTAACTACTTTAGCTTCTTAATATTAAGGTATCCTAATGAGTCTTTCCACCTATGCGCAGAGTAAAACACATGCAATCAATTAAAAAACCAGTATTAAAAGGCTTTTTAGATATGCTGCCACTGTGTTTAGCGGTTATTCCTTGGGGCATTTTATGTGGCTCGTTAGCAATACAAAATGGCTTTACCCCTTTTGAAACTCAAGCCATGTCGCTACTGGTATTTGCAGGCGCAGCGCAGCTGGTTGCAATTGAGCTCATTGCTGGTAATACCCCTCTACTAACCATTCTTTTTACCACGTTTATTATTAGCTCTCGCCATTTTTTATATGGCTTGGCGGTTCGTCACAAAGTGATTGAGCAACCCATGCGTTGGCGCCTGCCTGTCAGCTTTGTATTAACCGATGAACTATTTGCTTTTTCGCACCACCCGCGCGCCTATCGCACTAAAACCCGTTTAATTTATGCATTGAGCGCAGGTTTTAGCTTTTACATTGCGTGGAACATTTGGACTCTAATTGGCATTGTAGCCGGTACTATGCTTCCAGATCTCACCAATCTAGGACTCGACTTTGCAATTGCAGCGACTTTTATTGCCTTAGTAATTCCGGGGATTAAAAACTTAGCTACTTTAGTCACAGTCATTGTTGCAGGGATCAGTGCCACTTTATTAAAAAGCATAGGCTTTGAGTTGTGGTTAGTATGCTCTGCACTTATAGCAATGAGCGCAGGTTACGCTGTTACCAGATTAGTGCAAAATAAGGGGGACAAAAGATGATGACCACTATTTTACTAATGGCATGTATTACTTTTTTTACTCGCTATTTATTCTTACACCGCGCCTTGCCATTTAAAGTAGGGCCTAAAATGCAACAGTTTTTGAGCTTTAGTGCACCTGCGGTACTAACGGCGATTTGGGTGCCAATTGTATTTATAAATGACGAAGGTATTAATCTAAACTGGCAGAACCCTTATCTCAGTGCTGCCATAGTCGCTATTGTTGTTGCTTACAAAACGCATAATATTTACTTAACGACCTTGGCCGGTATGGGGCTATTTTTAATTTTAAATTAGCAGTAAGCGCTGTAAAAGTGACTTAGACTTTGTAGATCATCACGCAAGGGTTAGACTATGCAAAATAAACAAATAATAAGCGTATTTATATGCACCCATTCCATCAACTAAAGACTACCAGCCTACAAGGCCAGCCAATCGACTTTAAAGAGTTTGAAGGTAAAGTTGTATTAATCGTAAATACCGCAAGTGAATGTGGATTAACTTATCAATATCAGTCATTGCAAGCATTACATGAAAAGTATGCAAGCCAAGGTTTGATCATTATAGGCTTTCCATGTAACCAATTTGGTCAACAAGAGCCCGGCGACGCTGAGCAAATAGCGCAAGGTTGTTTAATAAATTACGGGGTTAGTTTTTTAATCGCAGAAAAAGTGAATGTAAATGGCCAGCATACAGATTCTGTTTTCCGCTATTTAAAGTCTGTACTACCGGGGTTTTTAACCCGAAAAATTAAGTGGAACTTCACTAAGTTTTTAGTAGCGGCAGATGGTACACCTATTAAGCGCTTTGCACCTATTACTAAACCTGAAAAACTAGAAAAAGTAATTGAAAAAGCTCTGCTTGCAGCTAAGGCTTAACCCCAAAAAAACTACAAAGAGGCACAAAGCCTCTTTATTACAAACTGTAACGATTATTTGTACTAGCGAGAGCTTAATCAATATAATCGTTTAAGTCATCTTCACCTAGATTTTTACGCAAGCGTTTTTGCTCAAGGTAATCCTCTAACTTTCTTTTCACCTTTTGCTTTTTCTTGTCGTGTTGATTACGCCCGACCATTTCGTATTCGTCTTCAACAAAATCATCATCTAGCGCATCGTAACTAAATGTCTTACCCACAACCCACTCCATAAAGTGTTTGAGACCAATTACGGATTTCTATATCGCGATAATTGGTGAAATTAAAATGTTCAACATAAATTAGCTGTACAAATTTACGTCAAAATAAAGCCACATAGCTATCCTAAATAGTCTCTGTGTCAGTATTGTGAATAAATAGCGTTAAATTTGAATTGTGGAAAGTGAGAGTTTTTTATCGTATCGATAAATTTTATTTATTAGCATTTAATTGTTGGTTATTTTGACCATATTTTAGTATTTTCAATGAGTACACTTTCGACTTTAAAGCATTCAAAAAATCTCAAGCCATTGTTTTAAAACATTAAAAATAATTGGCATCAAACTTGTTATAAGTTAATTATCATCAGCAAAAAGCAGAGAATAAACATGAAAAAATTATTATTAATTAGCGCGATAATGTGCGCTCCAGTAGCAATGGCTCACAATACTAGCGACTCTTCAATTTCATTTAGTAACGATGAATGTAACGTTGAATTTAAGAACGATGTGCGCATCAAACCTAATGAATTAGAAATTTTTAAAGCCAATAATCAGCACATGCTATTTACCGCTGAAGGTGAGCTGTCTATCAATGGCGAGCAAGTAGCATTAAATAGTGCACAGCGCCAAGCAATGACCGACTACACAGACAATTTACGCGTGCAATTACCTGAAGTGGCCAATATTGCCCTTGAAGGGGTTAAAATTGCAGGTGTAGCATTAGAAGAAGTTGCAAATGCGTTTAATATTAACGGCCTCGATAATATTTCAGCCTTAATGGACGATATTCATCAAGAGGTTGAAAGCACCTTTTATCAGCAAGGTACTTTTGTAATGGGTCAACAAAGCTTTACTCAATTTGGTGAAAACTTTGAACAGCAGTTTGAAAAGCAAATAGAAACAGCAGTTGAATCAGCAGTAATGGAATCAATGGGCAGCATTTTAGTGGCATTGGGCTCTGAGTTAATGAGTTCAGGCGGTGACATGCAAGCATTTGAAGAGCGCATGGAAAATATGGGCGCACAAATAGAAGAAAAAGTAGAGCTGCATGCCAAAACACTTGAAAAGCGTGCAAATTCATTATGTGATGATTTTGTTGAAATAGCACAACAAGAAACGCAACTAACCGCTCAAGTTCCTGCATTAAAAGGCTATGAGCTATTTACTATTAAACAGCACTAATAGAATAATACCCCGCATTAATCTCCCTTTGCGGCATTTGCTTTTAAGCTATGCCGCATTTTGCCTTTTATGCCCGATTTAAAACCATTTAACTCAAATAATAGACTGTTGAGCGGATCTACTCTTGCTGTGCAGCATTGTTTTGTGGCTTCATAGTAAAATACAAACCAAAGTATAATCTTCGCTTCGCTCTAGAATAGTTAAAATGCCACCCAAGCTGATGATTGTAAGCCCAAATTGCAAACATAATTAAACCCATCTTTTTAGATTTATATTCATGAGATGGTACGTTCCCCAGTTAGAAGCGTTTTAAAACGCAACTAACTCCAAAGTGCCTAGTAACCTAGGCACTTTTTTTATAATTTAAAAACCTCGCAACACTATTTTTATCGTTTATTTACTGCTCTTATCTGATAAATAATTAACCACCTATAAATAACATGTTAAATCTTTGAACAAAGCAAAGTTAAGCCCAACCAATACAAAATAATTTAATCTGAATAAATATTCAAAAAACTCTTTTTATAAACAGTTTAAACTCAAAAAAACCGAAAAGACCCCATATAAAAGTGACATAGCAATGAGCCCAGATGAATAATTATACAAAAAATAATAAACCAGTAGTTGAACGACAAATTAATAAAACGATTTCGGATTAAAAAAACTAATACTTCACCAGTAATTTTTATCGCTTTATTTTTAACCACCCTGCGTGCAAAATGCACATGTTTTCAACAGACACAACCATGGAGCGAATAAAATGAACCCAATTAATACACTTAACCAAACAGCCACAACTCACGTTGCCGTTAAGCCAACTAATCGCAAAGCAAAAATGCTAGCTAAACTTAACCGTTACGGAAAAAAATTAGCACTTGGCGGTGCAATTCAATACAAATAATCACCCAACCATGATTTTGTATTGTTGCAGCAAACACCCAACCTCTAATGAAGACTCTTCTTTAGCTCCTCCTGTTTGCTGCCAGCCACCTCATAGCTAAAAATCACCTTAAATCTTCATTATTTATAAAAAAAACCGCATTTACGCTCACTTTTTAAGCAAACGATCTTTTTGCTATTTACACAGACTACTCTCCTAAGTATTATCCTGCATCACGACGTGGAGAGATGGCAGAGTGGTCGAATGCACCGGTCTTGAAAACCGGCAGGGGTTTATAGCCCCTCTAGGGTTCAAATCCCTATCTCTCCACCACTTATTTTTATTAATTGGTTTTATCCCGATTAATAATACGCAGAATAATGCGTCGGAGAGGTGTCCGAGTGGCCGAAGGAGCTCCCCTGCTAAGGGAGTATAGAGTTTGTAGCTCTATCGAGGGTTCGAATCCCTCCCTCTCCACCATTACTGAATATAAACCACTTAATTGTGGTTTTTTTGTGCCTGAATTTTAACCCCGTTAAAAACTGGGAGGGTGAGAACCCTCGACAGGGTTCGATAAAATGTCTGGAACAGTTTCGGCCGCTGCAAGCGTCGCGTAGCGATTGATTACATGGATGTAAGCAAGTCTATCCCTCCCTCTCCACCATTACTGAATATAAGCCACTTAATTGTGGTTTTTTTGTGCCTGAATTTTAACAACCTATGGAATTGTTCGTTTTGGAAGGCATACTTGACTTAGGCTATTAAATTAAACAAATTGTATGGTGTTACAACTTAGTGCATTATAAATGGTACTTTAAACCAGCTTAGGTTTAACCATGGCAAAGCTAATATTACTTCTGTGTTTTTTTGGTGCCTGCACTGTCAGCATGGCAAATGAAGTGACGGTTTTTAAATGCACCATTAAAGGGGTGCCGACTTTCAGTCAAACTCCATGCGCTAAAGACGCTAAAGTGATCACGCTTAAAAACGTCAACATTATGCAAACCAATGCATTGCAATCTGAAAATGCCCTAGTTATCGATACCTCAGTTGATGACTACCTTGAGGTGCAACAAATAGAGCGCGATATTGTGCAGCTTGAGCTTAAAATAAAGCAATACCAACAAGAATACGCACAAAAAAAACAGCAAGTCGGTTACATGACCCAAGATAAAGCAAATCGTTTAGGCGCTAATTCGATTGCAGATGCAATTGCTACAGAAACTGCGGTACTTAAACAAAGATTTGAACCGCAAATAAAACAAGCACAACAACAAATAGCGGCACTCACTCAAAAAAAACAACAGCTTAATCAGCAGCCTTAATTACCTTTTTCACCGTAGCAATAAACACTTGTATCTCTGACGCTGTATTGTATATGTGCGGTGAAATACGAATACCGAGTTTGCGCACATCCACACTTATGTTTGCTGCCTCCAATGCCGCTAATACGGTTTGTTGATGCTCTGCAAAATCTAAAATAGCGGTACCACTGCACTGATCTTTATCGTTTGGCGATACTAAAAAAGCCGTCAGCTGCTGCTGAAGTAACGTTAACAACGCTAAATTATGCGCTCTCACTTTATCCACACCAAACTGGGCAATATATGCAATGCTATCAGCGGCAATAACATAAGGGAGTATAGAAGGCGTACCGCCCCAAAACCTAAGTGTTTTAGCGTTATATTGAAAATGCGTAATATCAAACTCGAATGGATTTTGATGTGAAAACCAACCAACATCTTTTGGTTCACATTGCGTTATTTGCTTTGGATTTACCCATAAATAGGCCGCACCTGGCCCCCCGCATAACCACTTCACACTTGAGCCAATCATAAAATCGGCATTTAACGCCGTTAGATCGACAGGGATAACCCCTGCCGATTGCGCCACATCAATTATTGAGAGTGTATTCGTGACTTTACTAAGCGCCACAATATCGTTTAAAGGAGCTTGTACACCCGTATTAGAATAAACATGACTAACAAACACACCATCAATCTCTGGGGTTAAATATCGCTGCCATACCTGCCTATCACTTAGATCTTCATGCTCGGGGATGAAACGTATTGTTGCACATGCAGGGAGTGCTTTTTGCATTACAAACCCCATACTTGGAAAGTCGGCCTGCGCCATTAATACCGTGCACTGTGGTTTATTAAATACGGGGTGCGACATAAGCAATTTAGTTAAACCACTAGATAAGTTAACCTGAGGACAAAACTGCTCACTTGGCGCATTAAATAGCCGCCCTAATGCACCCGTAAAATTTTCTATAGCTGGTAGCCATTGCTGCCATGGCTCTTTAGCACTTTCCTGCCAAGGAGTAAAAAACTGCTCAGTAGCATTTTCTAAAGTACTTTTTAGAGGACGACCAACAGAGTGGCTTAATAAATAGCAGCCCCTTGGCATACAAAAATCATTTTTAGCCATATTAGTTAATCCACTGTTTTAGCGTATTTAAGTCATCAAAACGCGTATTAATATCGTCTCGCTTAGCTGCTGCACGTCTATCCCTTAATTTAGCTAAGGAATCTAGCAGTACCGGTAAAGGTGGTCCACTGGCAGTTACTTTGCTTATATGCTGTTGTTGCATTTGCAGTGACGGTTGGGCAATAAACTTCTCAACCAACTGATTATGATGACCGATAGCGGTGTCACCATGTAATTTACACACTTGTATAAATAGTTTGCCGTGCTTTTGAAACCACTCTGTGTGTTTATATTGCTCGGCTTTTAAGAAGTCATCCATAAAGCTTTGCATACGCATGGCTTCTCGCAATATTTGTTGGTCCTCTGGCATCATATATAAAAATTTATCCACCAGCATTTGTGAGTAACTCGGCTCATTGGCACTGCAAAGCCCTAACAGCATATCAATAACATTAATGCCGGCAAAATCTCCCGCATTTGCACCACGGTAAACCTCTTTACCTACCCGGTAAGGCTTGTAGTATGGGCGTACACAATTAAAAAAACGCTCGGTATTAAGTTGAGTATACAAGGCATTATTCGACGCTATTACATCAATAAGTGCCGTTTTAACCACCTCAAGTAGTTCAGCCGTGACTGGGTGTGAAATACCTAATGGCAGTATTTTTAGTAAAGCATCACTCGCGCGCTTATACGCTAAAATACCTTGGGTGTTGTAATCTAAAAACAGAGCTTCATCATCAAGATTTGTAAACCGTTTATAGGTGCCATTAATGGCTTTATTATGAGTGGTTAAATGTGCGGTGGCAAAACGAGGAGTTACTCCAATAGAAGCACCAATATGCATAGCAAGCGCCGATGCTTCTATCAGCGGTGAACTATTCTCTCTGCTTGGCTCTGTAATTTCATGTCTACGACAAGCCGCCATAAACAAACCGACATTACCAAGTAAATCAAATGCGCTATCAAATCCTTCGTCGGTATTACCTTCGGCTAATAAATCGCTGATCAACGCATTACCTTGCTCTTTCAAGGTCTGCTTTAAGTTATCCCCAACCCCTTCAACATTTGCTTTATCATCTTGTTGCCAATACAACTCTTCTAACTGAGAGTTTAGAGCAACAAACTCAGACCTAATCCAATTATCAAATTTAGCGGTGTAAGAACTCATAACTTTATCCTGTTATTATTATTTTTAATGCTAGCAAAGATCCCAGAGGTTAAAACGCTAAAAAAAATAGTAAAAGCAGTTATTGTTAGCAATAATCACTATTACTAGACATATAATTAATAAGATTCTATAGCCATGTTAGATAATAAAGATCAGCAGCTACTCGTTGCCTTGCAATCGCAAGCCCGAATGTCGGTATCAGAATTAGCCAATACCATTAATCTCTCGGATACTCCTACTCTAAGGCGCATTAAAAAACTTGAGCAAGAACAGGTTATTATTGGTTATCACGCAGCTATTAACCCTAAGTCACTCAATCTTAATGTACTGGTTTATGCTTTCGTGCGACTGTGTCAAAACTCAGTGAGTGCTGCACAACAGTTTGAACAACATGTAGAAAAACTACCGCATGTACTTGAGTGCTCAGTGATCTCAGGCAGCCACGACTATTTATTAAAAATTATCTCTCAGGATTTAGAAAGTTATGAGCAGTTTGTAAAGCACCAACTGGGAAGCTTAAGCTGTATCGCCAACATAGAATCAACCGTTGTATTAAAGCAGTCATTTAGTAAAAAACAGTTACCACTTTAAAAAATAATACTATTTAGTACTGATTCGCTATACTGAGATTCAACTATAAAAATAATATTAAACAAGGATGCATGTGAAGATTTTTCGTTCAACATCCAGTTCTTTTGCTTTTTACATATTGTTTGCGGTTGCTTATTTTGCAACTGGTAAGTTATTAACTAATTTTGCCTTTCAATCACAAGTAATCCCTATCTGGCTCCCTGCAGGTATTGCCCTAGTTGGCTGTTTTATCTGGTGGTGGCGTTTTATTCCAGCATTATTTATTGCCTCTGTCGCCTTTAATTTAAGTACCGGTGATAACGTTATTACTGATCAAGTTTTAATTGGCAATACATTAGAACAGGTGTTACTAATCGGCTTTGGTGCTGTACTACAAGGGATGATTGGCGCAGCTTTTTTAAAATACTGGCTAGGTCATCCGCTGTTCTTAAAGAAGCGCCAATCAATAATTTATTTTATTTTTATCGTTGGTATTGTCGTTAGCCTAATATCGGCCAATATTGGCGTCTATGCTTTAAGTCAGTTTAACCCTGCTTACAGTATTGATAATCATTGGAGAAATGTTACTTTTTGGTGGCTTGGTGATTCTCTTGGTGTGCTGATCGCAACTCCTTTTATATTGGCGTTATTACAACCTAAATTTAAACGACATTACTTCACCCCACTACCTACCATCGCAGTTTGCTCGGTATTATTCATCTCTGTAGCTTTTACCACAAAGCTATATAATCAAGAGAGTTATTCAAATGCGATACAAATTGCCAAACGCGAAACATCTATCATTGAAAACAGTTTACTGAGCAATTTAAACCTCAGTCAAATAACCGTACAAAGCCTTGCAAGCCAAATACAATCAACACCGACTTTAAGCAAGCAAGAGTTTGATATTTACAGTGCTCAACTATTGGCTGAGCATTCATTTATTAAAGCATTTTCATGGAACCGCAAAATTAACCAGGCTCAGGTCAGTGACTTTAACAAACAGCTTGATGAAATTTATAATACACACAACTTTGCTCCGAGCATTAAAGGCGCCCCATTATCAAACAACGATCCATTGGTGATTATCACTTATATTGCTCCTTTGTCAGAAAACCAATCCGCCATAGGTTTTAATCTCAACTCTCGTAAAGATCGTCGTGAGACTTTACTCGATCCACGTATCAAAAATCGCCCTGTCGGTACTAAAATAATTCAATTAGTTCAAACACAGCGACCTGAACCCGCGTATTTATTATTTTCTCCTGTGTATCAACAAAATAATGAGATTGCATCAATTAAAGGCTACGCAACAGGCGTATTTTTAGTGAAAAACATACTTGCTCAATCGCTTACCAAAGCACAAAATAAAATGTTTAATATCGCTATTTATGAAGCCAATGCTATTAATCCGTTTTATTCAAACGTCGAAAACAAACCAACTAAAAGCAATAAACTTACAACTATCGAAATTAATTTTGCAGGACAAACATGGCTAGTAGATTTAGCGATTAAAGATGAATTCTTACCGCATCAAACTAATAATATGACACTCTTTTTACTTATTTTACAGGTCATTGTAAGCTCACTCATTTTACTTATATTACTGTTGTTTAATCATCAACACCTTGCACTTTCACGTTTGGTAGCAGAGCGTACTCGCTCTCTCGTTAAGGCTAAACAGCATTCTGATTTGGCAAATCAAGCTAAAAGCCGGTTTTTAGCAAATATGAGCCATGAAATTCGCACCCCGCTTAACGCTGTGATCGGCTTTTCAACCTTAGCTAAAAATGAAGATAGTCCTGAAACTCTTTCTGATTATTTAAATAAAATTAATTTAGCATCTAACTCATTATTAAGTTTAATCAATGATGTACTCGATATCTCTAAAATTGAATCACAAAAACTAACCTTAGAAGTTGCTCCTTTTGATTTGAATGCTCTTCTTGCTCGGATCAGTAGCATGTTCGAGCAAAGCGCTGAACAAAAAGGTATTAACTGGAAAGTTGATAACCAATTACCAACCGACATTTGGTTTGAAGGTGATGTTATGCGAATTGAGCAAATTTTATTAAACCTGTGTAGTAACGCTATTAAGTTTACTTACGAAGGTGAAGTAAGTATTAGCGCATACAGCAAGGAGATCGCCGATAAACGTCATCAAATTACCTTGGCTATTAGGGACTCGGGTATCGGTATTGCCGCTTCAGAGCAAAGTAAATTATTTGATGCATTCACCCAAGCTGATAGCTCAACATCACGTAAGTTTGGTGGTACAGGGCTTGGTTTGGCAATCGCAAAAGAACTTAGCTTATTAATGTCTGGAGATATCAAAGTACAAAGTGAGCCAGGTAAAGGCTCCACTTTTACTCTGTCTGTCGAGTTAAATACCTGTGCTGTACAACAAGTAACGGCGAAGCACTCGCAACAGCATGTTGATTTAAGCAAACTAAAAATACTGGTTGCAGAAGATAACAGCGTCAATCAATTAGTGATAAAAGCAATGCTTAGCTCTTTGGGGATCACCCCAACATTGGTTGAAAATGGAGAGTTGGCAGTAGAACAAGTTAAAATAAATGACTTCGATTTAGTGTTAATGGATTGCCAAATGCCAGTTATGGACGGTTACCAGGCCACCGCATTGATACGGAAAACTAAAAGTGCTGAACAATTACCTGTGATCGCCTTAACCGCTGATGTAATGCCTGAAGATAAAGCCAATGCCTTAGCAATTGGTTTTAACGAACATCTTGCAAAACCTCTCGAACTCGATAAGCTCACACAATGCTTATCTCAATATATCGAGCAGGATGAACCATAAGGTTTTATCCAAAATAGAAAACCGAATATGGCTGTCGAATTATTATCAAAATTAACAAGTAACACACAGACAACAGTAGTAGGCAAAGCATTATGAGCCACTTTTCTCACAGTTGGTTTAATAGTATTAATCAAATTGATGCTACACAGTGGCATCAATTTTTTGGTAATGACCCATTCACCCAACATGCTTTTTTATACGCACTTGAGCAAAGCCAATGTGTAAGTGCTAAAACAGGTTGGCAGCCTCATCACTTAGCCGTTTATGAAGGCGATAAACTCATTGCGCTTGCCCCTGGCTACTTAAAAGCGCACTCCTACGGTGAATATGTATTTGACTGGGCATGGGCTGAAGCTTATGAAAAAAATGGCTTAGATTATTACCCTAAATGGCTATGTGGTATTCCCTTTAGCCCGATTGAGGGACAAAGAATACGTATTATGCATAGCAATCCAAAGCTCGTGTATAAGTACATAACAGAGCAACTTAATAGCCACTGCGCAGAACAGGCATGGTCAGGCTGGCATGTAAACTTTTGCGACAAAGCACAAGCCACCCACCTTTATGATATCGGTGCTATGCGAAGAATCGGCGTGCAGTTTCAATGGTTTAATAATAACTTTAAAGATTTTGACGATTTTTTAAAAACCTTTAATGCCCGAAAGCGTAAAGCCGTTAAAAAAGAGCGCGCTAAAATCACAGAGCAAAATATCAGTATTGAATGGCTCAAAGGCGAGAAAATCACTACCGCTACAATGCAGCTTTTTTGTGAGTTTTATCAACGCACTTATTTAAAACGATCGGGTCATTTAGGCTACTTAAACAGTGATTTTTTTAGCTTGTTACACGCTTTAATGGCTGACAAATTGCTCATTATGCTAGCCAAAAGAGACCAGCAAGTAATTGCCGCCACCTTAAGCTTAATTGATGATAATACCCTTTACGGCCGCTATTGGGGTGCTAGTGAAGAGATAGATTCGCTTCACTTTGAGCTGTGTTATTACCAAGGGATTGATTATGCTATTAAGCATAACATTCAGTGCTTTAATGCTGGGGCACAAGGAGAGCATAAAATCGCTCGTGGTTTTCAACCGGTAATCACTTACTCTGCCCATCACATTGTTCACCCCGATTTTAATAATGCCATTGCAGATTACTTAGAACGCGAATGCCAACATATCGAAGTTTACAAACAACAATGTAGCACTTTATTGCCGTTTAAAAATGAGTAACTGATTATTTGCAGGCATCGCAGTATCGCTGAGTAACTTAAGCCCATATTGGACTGCGAGCTGCTCAACCGCTTCGAAATCACGAATACCACTAAGCGGATCGCGACTTTGCAATAAACTATTAAATTCATCATTACTGGGGCTGGTAAACTCCCCTTTATATTTGAAAGGGCCATATACACACACCACCCCTTGCTGGTTTAAGTGCTGATTTACTCCAGCAAAAAAACGCGTAATTAACTCCCAGCTCACTATGTGAAAAGTATTAGCAGTATATACCGCATCCACTTTATTTACTGGCCAAGAATAGTTTAGATCAAGTAATAAAGGCGGATGCAAGTTTGCCAGTTGCACCTCATCATGCCATAACTTTATTCCTTGATGATTAACCTCTCGATCACTGGTATACCATTGTAAATGTGGCAATTTTTTGGCAAAGAAAACACTATGCTGACCCGTCCCCGAGCCTATCTCAAGTACTGATGCTGCATTTTGCAATGCAGGCTGCAAAGCCTTAAGTATATGATTTTTATTATTTTCGCAGGCTTGTGAAAACGGTTTGGTCATACTGATGCACCTAAATTGCAAATGAATGCACAATAGTAAAACAAATTTCAGCTATTCTGTCGTGAGTAAATTGACCAAAATAATAAAATAACATCAATTTCAATACGTTAAATTATCTTTACCGAGCTGGTACGCTATATGCTTTTATTAAATTACTCACTTAATGAGTACTAAACTACAAAAGGATAACATTATGTATATTTCACCTTATACCGCAGTAGATGCTGCAATGGCAGTTACAGACAAAAGCCTAGATAAAACGAGTTATGAAACAGATTGTAGAGCAACGGTTATCGACTTACTTTCTCATGTAAAAAATACTCAAAAGGCACAAAACAAACATGAAACAGACCAAATATTTATTCTTGGCTACAATTAAAATTCTGTTTAGCCTTGTAACCGGCTGTTTATATAAATACATCATTTAAGTCGACTTAAAATCAGTTTAAGTCGACTTTTTAGTTTTAATCCCACTTGTTAACTTGCCTTGACGCCCTCTACTTTTTAGCTATACCGTTGTAAATAGTAATAACAGCACCATATCTTTTTATATAGCGTAGTTAAATGTCATATATTCTCTTTTATAGGAGTACTAATGAGTAACTTTAGAACAGAATCAGATAGCATGGGCACACTCAACGTGCCCGCTGACGCACTTTATAAAGCACAGACCCAACGCGCCATTAATAACTTTACGATCAGCAGCCTCACAATGCCGCAACAATTTATTATTGCCTTAGCGTATATCAAGCAAGCTGCTGCAATAGCCAATTTCAAACTAGGTCATTTAGATAAAACGAAAGCAAATGCGATCGACCATGCCTGCCAAGAAATTATTGATGGTAAGCATTATGAGCATTTCCCCGTTGATATTTTTCAAACTGGCTCAGGTACTAGCTCAAATATGAATGCTAATGAGGTCATTGCGAGCTTAGCCTCAAAACATGCTAACCAAGATATTCACCCAAATGACGATGTGAATATGGGGCAAAGCTCTAATGACGTTATTCCCACTGCGATTGCTTTGAGTAGTGCGATCAGCGTTGATAAAAAATTACTGCCAGCACTAGCAAATTTAGCAGACGCCTTAGAGCAAAAAAAAGCAGACATCGGCCACATAGTTAAAACTGGGCGCACTCATTTAATGGATGCAATGCCAATAACTTTTGAGCAAACACTCAGCGCATGGCAATCGCAGGTAAAGCATGCAGCTAGCGGTATTGAGCATGCACTAATACGTGTCTGTGAGCTAGCGCAAGGTGGCACAGCAGTAGGTACAGGTATTAATGCCGACCCACAATTTGCCGCTCTATTTGCCACACAGCTAACTGAAAAGGTAGGGATTCAATTTACCCCTAGCGATAACTTTTTTTATAATATTGGATCACAAGATGCGATTGTCGCTTTATCAGGACAGCTAAAAGTCTATGCAGTTGCACAAATGAAAATAGCCAACGATTTACGTTGGATGAACTCAGGCCCACTTGCGGGACTTTCAGAAATTGAACTTGAAGCATTACAGCCTGGCTCATCAATTATGCCGGGTAAAGTGAATCCGGTGATCCCAGAAGCCGCTGCAATGGTTAGCGCCCAAGTCATTGGTAACGACGCAACCATTACGGTTGCAGGCCAAGCTGGCAACTTTGAGCTTAACGTAATGCTGCCGGTAATCGCTTACAATATTTTGCAAAGTGCCGAGATACTCGCTAATAGCGCGCAAGCGTTGGCAGATAAAGCCATTGCTAGCTTTAAAGTTAATCAAAATCAGATTGATAAAGCATTAACTAAAAACCCGATTTTAGTGACTGCGCTTAACCCTGTTATTGGCTACGAAAAAGCAGCAAAAATTGCTAAGCAAGCTTATCAGCAAGCACAGCCAATTATTGATATCGCTGAGCAAGAAACCGACTTATCGCGATCAGAATTAGAGGCATTACTCAATCCAGCTAAATTAACGCAAGGCGGGTTAACTTAAAAACTCTCCTTATCACCTCTTTAATATGTTGATAGTAGAGTTTTTATTGCTGTAATGAATGCACAGTGTATGATAGTGATGAATAATTCATCACTATCAGGAACGATTATGCGTACTCCATTACTCGCTCTACTGCTACCGCTTTGCTTAACGGCGTGCTTAGAAACAACCTCAAATAAAACTGAGCAAACTAAAACCAATGCGGTAGAAAATACGTCTACGCCGATACCGCAACAAAAATTACCACAAGCGAATAAGCAAAATAAAATAGCACAGCCATTACCAGCTGATGCAGCAAAAGAAGTGTCGCTTAATGATATTAAAACAGCAAAAGATAAGCTAAACAGCCTCATAGCAGATAAGCAATGTTCAACGAGTTCACAGTGTAAAGTGAATGCTGTTGGTAGCCGTGCCTGCGGTGGGCCGAGCGATTATATTGTGTACTCGACACAAAGCGCCCCCCAAAAACAGGTTTCAGCCCTAAGCGATACAATTACTCAATTGGAAAGTACTTATAATGCGCAAAAAGGCATGATGAGTATTTGCCAACATTTAACTGCGCCTAGTACCCAGTGCGTTGAAAATAAATGTGTTAAACTTGAAGGCTCTGCGGTAAGTGTATTTTAAGGATTAGATTATGAGTTGTTTGTCATCCGTAATTAAACTATCAGCTGCCAGTGTTGTCATGACTATACTACTTAGCGGTTGCAGTAGCGCACTAACACCAAGCACAGCTCAAAACGCGAGTGAATCTGTTTTAAATACTCAGCTTAATGAGCTTACAAGTAATAAAAGCTGCACAGCCAGTTATCAATGTAAGGTGTTAGGTGTTGGCTCGCGTGTCTGTGGGGGACCGAGTAAGTATGTTGTGTATTCAACATTAAATAATTCTCAAAAGCATGCCGAGCAATTAGCACAAAAAATCACTCAGCAAGAACAAAAAAATAACACTGCGCTTGAGTTCGATGACTGTTCACCAGTGCTAGAAGTTCACTCTTTATGTATTGATAACCAATGTAAAACCGTTAATTACCAGTAGCAGTTCGTTTCGGTGTTAATTTAATAGTGGTATTAACACCGAAATAACCACTACCATGAAAATACATACACCAGCCTTAAAAATGTATTCCAAAGGCATGTTCTTTTGTACCCAATAAGCATATATAAAACGCACAAAGTAGCTTGCCGCTGTGCCAAATAACGCAAACATAAGTAAGTAGGCAATCAATATAATATTCACAGCTGCACTTCTTTAGAAATAATAACCTCAGTGTAAGTATTTTATATAAAGAAGGCAAAAGGGTTACTTAGTCTTTTTTGTATGCTCAATGAGTAGATCTGCTACCTGTTGCTTTACCGCTCTTTTATCATCTACTGCAACTTCAAACCGACTAGCCAATTGCGCTATTTCATCATCATTTAAATTAAACGATAAACGCTGCCGTGTTTTTTTAGACTTTACATCAAGGCCTAAAATTTTGCGGATCATATCTGAGGGAGTAAGTTCTTGGTCGATAGCTTGTTTTTTTATCGACTTTTGTACCTCACTACTCAAATCAAAGGCCATTTGCGTGGCGCGCACAGCTTGCTCTTGGCGCAACCACTTGTCTTTAGCATCACTCACTGGGCATCTCCAGGAAACAAGTCAACAATATCGCTAATTGGGCGAGTTAATGTCAGTGATACTTCTGTTTCACCTCCCTCCCAAATTTCGATATTAACGCTATGCCCTTCATCGGGTGACGCTAAACAAATCATTTCACAGGGTTCACCACCGTCTTGCTCATAGCGAGGTAGCGCTTGGCCACGAAAATCTTTATTATGAAAATAACATACATAAGGTGATTCGCTTTGTTGATAACTTCCAGCTAAAAACTGCATAAAGCGCTCAGGCGTATTTTTAACTGTAATATGCGTTAACGATTCTTCATCAAAAATACGTGAAAACTCATCCAAACCAAATACTTCATCAACATCATCACGCTGAATCTTTATTGAGAAATTAGCCCACTGCTCACCATCGTTTTGTTCTATTTGTAAAAACACCACTTGGCCTGTGTTAGTTTCAAGTACGAATTCAGTATCACTACTATGTTGGTACTGATACGTTTGCACATCAATAACGCGAAGTGTTTGGCCTTTGAGCCATGCAGGATAAGCAAACGAGTCAATCACTGTAAACATGTCACCTTTTTTAAGGTCACTCGCGTGATTAAGCTGACGTTCTGGCTTTTTTTTAGATTTGAAAAAATTAAACATATAAGGTGCCTCTGTAAGCAAAAAAGGTAACGGAGCAAAACTCGGTTACCTTTTTAATATGGTTCTAAATGTTAGCTATTTTGCTTCGCTTTAATGCGCGCTAGAATATCAGCACTTTTTGGATTGGTATCACCAATACCTGCTTCAGCCATTTTAGCTTTTAAATCATCGCCATTAACATCTGCTTCTAGAGACTTTGCAGCACCTAATTGATCAGTACGGTCTTGTTGGCGTTGCTTAATACGCTCAAGCGATTGACGCGCCGACGTCATCGACGAGCTATTAGTATTAAGCGTGCTATTTACAGCCATTGTCGCTTGTTGAACGCTTTCTGTGGTTTTAACCATAGTAAGCTGACGCTGGTTTTCTTTAATTGATTTTTCAGCATCTTTAACTTGCTGCTTCAACGTCACTATGTGATTAGTAAAGCCCGCTAACACTTGCTCGTGTTCGGCTTTCTCAGCTTCAAAATCACCAATTTTTTCTGCAATTTCTAATGCTAATGCTTCATTCCCTTTTTCAAGGGCTTGACCTGCATACGCTTCGTGCTCAGCAATTGATGCATCTACTGCGCTAATTTTACGTTTGGTTTGCATCTCTTTAGCCATTACTTCTGTCAGGCTTTTTTTAGCACGATTCAGTGCATTTTGTGCATCGGCAATTTCTTGTTCAAAAATACGAATACCATTCGCATCAACAATTGCTTCGCCCGCTTCACGCGCGCCGCCACGTACCGCTGTAAATAATTTTTTTAAAATACTCATAATCTTAACTCCAAAAACTTGTTTATATCCTATTAGGTAAAGTGAGAGCCATATACTATTTGCTATCAGTACTTACCTAGGCGGGTATCCTAATCGTTTAAATACAATGTCACGGCTTCTAGTGCATCAATTGCGTTATCAGCTAATGTCACTAGTTCGTGGGTAACGTCATCTAATGATGAATTTACCGAAAGTGCACCAAAAATCGCGTATTTATTATCAATTTTAGCAAATGCACTTAGCGGAATTGGCACGTTTAAACGCAGTAGTGTTTCGTTTAACTCGTCGCGTAACTCGCTTTTTACTTCGTCTTCACCAAACAAGTAGCTAATACATAATAATTGCTCTTGTGTTTGGGTAACAAAAATTGGAAGCTCATCGTTTCCATCAACAATGACTTGTAAAACATCTTGCTCACCTGGATTGGCAATCAAGAAAGACTCAAAGTTAGCCCCCTCAGTTTCAAAAGACGCTAATTTTATTGAAAGTTCATTTAATTCCATGTCTCTGCCTTTTTGTCGTTTGACATATTATGTCTGAGTTAAGATTCGCATGGTCGACATATTATGTCAACCATGTTTTATTAGTTTTTATACAATTCACTTTCTATTTGCCAAGCAGCTCGGTAATAATCATATAAGCGACCAGAGCCTAACCTATTGACTTCAATATCGTTAACTTGTTCAAAATAGTTATTAGGAAATGCAAAACTGGCTAATAAATATTTTTTACTAATCCACCGAGATGGCACTGGCATATCCGTTATATTGCTAATACGTGCACTTGGTGATTGACCCATTTTAGTAGCAATAGTCCACCCCCACTGACCAAACGAAGGGATGTTTTGCTGATATTGCTCTACATAATTAAAACCTGCGGCTTTCACCGTTTTAGCAATACTTAAAAATGCCTTTTTCGCATGATAAGGCGAGGTTGACTGTACCGCCATAGCACCATCAGGTGCCAATAATTGGCGCACATGGTTATAAAAATAGTCGCTATACATCTTATTCAGATCGGGATGATTAGGGTCTGGCAGGTCAATTAGGATAGTATCGAACTGCTTTGACTGATCCAGTAGCCTCTCAACTTCTAAAAATGCATCACCCACAATAATATTTGCTCGGGGGTCATGCATCGATTCATTATTGAGTGCCACTAATCGCTGTCTAATATCATCAGGCGGTGTGTATTTGTTATCTTTATGACCAAATAAATTGAGTAGCTGTCCATCTAAATCAATTAAAGTTACTTCCTCAACCGGCCACTTTAATACATCACGCATGGCCAATCCGTCACCGCCACCAATAATCAAAATACGGTCATGACGATTAGATGCGAGCATTGCAGGATAAACAAGCATTGAGTGATATATTTGCTCATCAATACTTGAGAACTGCAAACGACCATTTAAGTATAGGTCGGTGATAGGCTGTGGCTGATTTTTACTTAAGCGTTCGGTTAACACCACATGCTGGTATTTCGTTGCTTGGGAATAAATAACTTTATCTTTGTATAGTACGTTACTTAGGTTATCCATCCAGCTACTACCAAACTGCAAAATAAAAGCGAATAGCACCAGCAGTAATATATGGCAAACCAATAGCAACTTAGCAAAGCGTACATAGCTATGGTAACGCCATAAAAAGGCAAGGCCGGCAATAATATTAAATAGCGCTGTCCAAGCGGCGGCTTGCATTATTGGCATCGCGAGCATAATACTCACCCAAATTGCCGCGCCAATACCAGCGCCAATATAGTCAGCTCCATATATAGTGCCGGCGTTATTTTCTAAAAAACGTCCATAAACATGCTGGCGAATACGCGCAATAAGCGGTATTTCCATACCAATAAATAGCCCTAATATTAAGCCAAATACATAAGGTAAAAAGCGAGACCACTCTTGCAGCTTTTGAAACACGTAACCATTAAGAATAACGTCAGGGGGAATATTAAAAATACTTGAGAATAGATGAGGGAGTGAATAACTAACAGCAATGATACTGGCAATGGCTAATATACACCCCATACCTATGAGCGCAATAATGCTTTCTAGCCAGGCAAATGCGGTAAAGGCATCTTTAAACCAACGCGCTAAAAATGCACCCATCCCCATAGCTACAATCATAGTGCCTATCATGGCGTAAATTGCACTCTCAACTGAGCCTAGTACTCGGCCAGCATAATGAGAAAGTAAGTATTCATAAATAAGGCCGCATCCTGCGAGTACGGCCATAACAGTGATCAGTAAAATATCATGCCCAAGTAAATTAAATTTACTTGGGGAAGCTTGAGTTGATGACACGTGATTATGCACCCAGTAGTGTGGCCATAGTGATCCCGACAGCAAATGACACAGCTGCGGAAATAGCGGCAACACCCACATTCTTTTGGCGATTCACTTCATCTGAAATATTACATCCAGCAAGAATGATTTTAATCGTCAGTAAGTGCAGTAAAATGAAAGCAACCAAACAAACAACGGCACTTAGCGCCCAGTAAAGTAAACTCGCGTTAATATTATCGGCAGCATAGGGAGCAATACCTGTTGCAGCAGTAATGGCTAATGCACTACCAATTAAAAAGCCGGCATAGCGAACACCTACTGCTAAATTACCATCAACAATGGCTTGTTGTAGGCAATCACCGCTTTTATTGGTGCGTTTAAATAACTGCACTCGGTATTGGCTTACTAAAAGCAGTACCACACTACCAATCACAAAAGCGGCAATCACAATAGGAATGCCATGCCAGCCTTCGGTAGCAACCCACAATAGTGCAGAGCGAATAACCACTGCAACACTAACTACATGGCCAAAATCAATAATTGACGCAGTAACGTTACCTTTGACTATTTCGTTATGTAAGCTTACTTTACGCAATGCCACTTTATCTTGAAAAAAGTGACCCAGCTTTATAAGCAAAATTGCTAATGCACCATAGCCAAGCATTAACAGAGCTTCTTTTTGTAACGTAGCAGCAAAAGCACCACTACTTACACCCGTTAATACAATCGCAAGGGCAACTAAGCCAGCGGCAAAGCTTATTCCGAATGCAAAGTTATCTCGCTCGGTAATTTCATCATTAGCATGTAAATTAGACACCCAACCTTTAATATACTTTAGGCTCACAAACAGTAAGATGATAATTGCAAAGTCTACTGACAGTGCTTGCAAAGACCACATAGTTATTCCATTAAATTCATACATATTATTCTAACTCCAACGTTATTCTTTACTTACCACGACTTACGCCGCGCGAGGTTCTGCTACTGCTATTACGAACCGATCCTGAATTATTGCTATAACTACTCGCTCTTGAGTAACTGCTGCGACTTTTAGGCGGCGTATAACTGCTGCGACTCAAACCTGATGCACCTGTTTTTTTACTCGCATAAGGACTAGTAAACTGCTTGCCTTGGCGTTGGTAAGATTGTCGTGTACGTGTTTCTAATGCACTTTGGGTTTTTATTTGTTTAGGGCTTGAGTAACGAGTACGACCATAGTCATTGTAGTAACTATACTTGCGGCGTTTACTCCAACTTCCGTATTCAACTCGGTCAAATACATCACCCAAAATACGGTACATGCCGTACCATTGCCAAAAACTAATACCGCTACTATTCGTTTGCCAATTACCATAGTTAGGATTACCTACCATTTGGTTACCAACCCCTTGGCCTTCAGCTTTTTGGCTTATAGCACCAACTCGTGCCAAAGAGCCATTCGACATATCCGCAAGCATATTAATAGGATCGGTTAAGGCATCAGAAAATAACGTTGGCTTTACTGCCTCTCGCAATAAATCAATATTGTATAGCGTATCTTCGTAAGGAGGGATTAAGTAATTACCCTTAATGTCATCAAGGCGCTGGGTTAAACCACTATAAAGCGCTCCCTGGCGTGTGGCATCAAGGCTAACAACATCAACAACTTTACTGAGTTCAGGTTGTTGCTGTTTAAGGATACGACTGTATTCTTTAAGAATAGTCGCATTGCGTATACTGCCATTATCAAGTGCTTTACCAAGCTGAGTAAGCTCGACATCGGCCTTTTTAATGGACTCTTGAATTGTTTGTTGTAGCTGTTCTTCTTTAGATTGACAACCAATCAGTGCTGTAAACAAACAAAACAGGCTGAGAAGTTTCCAAGCTTTTATATTCGACATTCATGTCACCTGATTTACTAAATTATCCTAGATAGTTTTACACAGGACAGTTATTAAACCAACAATGAAATTGCAACAAGATGATAATTTAGGGACTAGTTTAAAGATGCAATGAGAATAACTAAGATCAGTAAAGAGAGAGTGCTGATGGTAATACTTCAAAACTAAGGGCTTTAGGCTTAACACTGACTTGGATTTGGAGTAAGTATACTACTTTGCAGCGACAGCGCAGTAGTATGTCGTGGGATTGGGTCTGTTCAATTCTCTTCCTTTAACCTAATATCTTTCAGCTCGAACCTTCTTTTTACTTTATTCCAGACGTAAAAAAGCCCGACTCTTTCGAATCGGGCTTTCTTGTATTTGGAGCCTGGTAATGTCCTACTTTCACATAACAAATGCTACACTATCATCGGCGCTGTTTCGTTTCACTACTGAGTTCGGCATGGGGTCAGGTGGGTCCAAAACGCTATTGTCACCAAGCAAATTTGGGTGTCAGTCCGTATCGCTACGCACTAACTAAAATTTGGAATTTCTGATAATAAAGTCTTCTAGTATCTACTTTAGTCTATTAACTTCTTCGCTTGTTTCACTATCACATAAAACGCGTTTGGCGTTGTATGGTTAAGCCTCACGGGTAATTAGTACAAGTTAGCTTAATGGCTCACACCACTTCCACATCTTGCCTATCAACGTTGTAGTCTTCAACGGCCCTTCAGAGACTTTAAAAGTCTAGTGAGAACTCATCTCGAGGCCTGCTTCGCGCTTAGATGCTTTCAGCGCTTATCAGTTCCGAACGTAGCTACCGGGCAATGCCATTGGCATGACAACCCGAACACCAGCGGTTCGTTCACTCCGGTCCTCTCGTACTAGGAGCAACCCCTCTCAATTCTCAAACGCCCACGGCAGATAGGGACCGAACTGTCTCACGACGTTCTAAACCCAGCTCGCGTACCACTTTAAATGGCGAACAGCCATACCCTTGGGACCGACTTCAGCCCCAGGATGTGATGAGCCGACATCGAGGTGCCAAACACCGCCGTCGATATGAACTCTTGGGCGGTATCAGCCTGTTATCCCCGGAGTACCTTTTATCCGTTGAGCGATGGCCCTTCCATTCAGAACCACCGGATCACTATGACCTACTTTCGTACCTGCTCGACGTGTCTGTCTCGCAGTTAAGCTGGCTTCTACCATTACACTAACCGTACGATGTCCGACCGTACTTAGCCAACCTTCGTGCTCCTCCGTTACTCTTTGGGAGGAGACCGCCCCAGTCAAACTACCCACCAGGCACTGTCCGTAACCCCGATTCAGGGGCCAACGTTAGAACATCAAAACTACAAGGGTGGTATTTCAAGGACGACTCCACAAAAACTAGCGTCTCTGCTTCTAAGTCTCCCACCTATCCTACACATGTAGGTTCAATGTTCAGTGCCAAGCTGTAGTAAAGGTTCACGGGGTCTTTCCGTCTAGCCGCGGGTACACAGCATCTTCACTGCGATTTCAATTTCACTGAGTCTCGGGTGGAGACAGCGTGGCCATGGTTACACCATTCGTGCAGGTCGGAACTTACCCGACAAGGAATTTCGCTACCTTAGGACCGTTATAGTTACGGCCGCCGTTTACCGGGGCTTCGATCAAGAGCTTCTCCGAAGATAACCCCATCAATTAACCTTCCGGCACCGGGCAGGTGTCACACCGTATACGTCATCTTGCGATTTTGCACAGTGCTGTGTTTTTAATAAACAGTCCCAGCCACCTGGTCACTGCGGCTCCAATCAGCTTAGAGAGCAAGTCTCATCACCAATCGGAGCGTACCTTCTCCCGAAGTTACGGTACGATTTTGCCTAGTTCCTTCACCCGAGTTCTCTCAAGCGCCTTAGTATTCTCTACCTGACCACCTGTGTCGGTTTGGGGTACGATTCGGTATAATCTGAAGCTTAGAGGCTTTTCCTGGAAGTATGGCATCAGCAACTTCATCACCTTGGTGACTCGTCTCGTGTCTCAGCCTAACAGCAACCCGGATTTACCTAAGTCACTAGCCTACACACTTTCACATGGACTACCATCGCCATGCTTGCTTAGCCTGCTCCGTCCCCCCATCGCAATTATACCAAGTACGGAAATATTAATCCGTTTCCCATCGACTACGCCTTTCGGCCTCGCCTTAGGGGTCGACTTACCCTACCCTGATTAACATGGGATAGGAACCCTTGGTCTTCCGGCGTGCGGGTTTTTCACCCGCATTATCGTTACTCATGTCAGCATTCGCACTTCTGATACGTCCAGCATACCTCCCGGTACACCTTCAACCGCTTACAGAACGCTCCCCTACCACTCAGAATAAATTCTGAATCCGCAGCTTCGGTGCATAGTTTAGCCCCGTTACATCTTCCGCGCAGACCGACTCGACCAGTGAGCTATTACGCTTTCTTTAAAGGATGGCTGCTTCTAAGCCAACCTCCTGGCTGTCTGGGCCTTTCCACATCGTTTCCCACTTAACTATGACTTTGGGACCTTAGCTGGCGGTCTGGGTTGTTTCCCTCTTCACGACGGACGTTAGCACCCGCCGTGTGTCTCCCGGATATTACTTTACGGTATTCGGAGTTTGCAAAGGGTTGGTAAGTCGGGATGACCCCCTAGCCTTAACAGTGCTCTACCCCCGTAAGTATTCGTCCGAGGCTCTACCTAAATAGATTTCGGGGAGAACCAGCTATCTCCCGGTTTGATTAGCCTTTCACTCCTAACCACAGGTCATCCCCTAACTTTTCAACGTTAGTGGGTTCGGTCCTCCAGTTGATGTTACTCAACCTTCAACCTGCCCATGGCTAGATCACCGGGTTTCGGGTCTATACCTTGCAACTATTCGCCCAGTTAAGACTCGGTTTCCCTACGGCTACCCTAATCGGTTAACCTCGCTACAAAATATAAGTCGCTGACCCATTATACAAAAGGTACGCAGTCACCCTCGAAGGGCTCCTACTGCTTGTACGTACACGGTTTCAGGTTCTATTTCACTCCCCTCACAGGGGTTCTTTTCGCCTTTCCCTCACGGTACTGGTTCACTATCGGTCAGTTGGGAGTATTTAGCCTTAGATGATGGTCCACCTATATTCAGTCAAAGTTTCACGTGCTCCGACCTACTCGATTTCACTTAAAATGCGTTTTCATGTACGGGACTATCACCCTGTATCGTGGCACTTTCCAGAGCCTTCCATTAACACATAATAAGCTTAAGGGCTGTTCCGATTTCGCTCGCCGCTACTATCGGAATCTCGGTTGATTTCTTTTCCTACGGGTACTTAGATGTTTCAGTTCTCCGCGTTCGCCTCGTTAACCTATGTATTCAGTTAACGATACCTGCAAGCAGGTGGGTTTCCCCATTCGGAAATCCTAGTCTCAAGTGCTTTTTACTAGCTTGACTAGGCTTATCGCAAGTTAATACGTCCTTCATCGCCTCCAACTGCCAAGGCATCCACCGTGTACGCTTAGTCACTTAACCATACAACCCAAACGGGTCTTTGTTTTGTGACAGTTTAACTTCGCCAGAAGTTAATATTGAATACTAAAGTAGATACCAATTAATCCGAGGATTAAATGGCACTGAATGATACTGCTATCATTCTTTTTTACTTTTGAAAACTCTGTACAAATACAATGTATTCATACGAATTTTATTATCAGCTTTTCCAAATTTTTAAAGAGCATATTAATTAGTTAACCCAAAGGGTAAAACTAACTAACAATCATCTGTGTGGACACTACGAACAAATAAGTTCTAAATCGTATAAGGAGGTGATCCAGCCCCAGGTTCCCCTAGGGCTACCTTGTTACGACTTCACCCCAGTCATGAATCACTCCGTGGTAAACGTCCTCCCGAGGGTTAGACTATCTACTTCTGGAGCAACCCACTCCCATGGTGTGACGGGCGGTGTGTACAAGGCCCGGGAACGTATTCACCGCGTCATTCTGATACGCGATTACTAGCGATTCCGACTTCATGGAGTCGAGTTGCAGACTCCAATCCGGACTACGACGCACTTTAAGTGATTCGCTTACCTTCGCAGGTTCGCAGCACTCTGTATGCGCCATTGTAGCACGTGTGTAGCCCTACACGTAAGGGCCATGATGACTTGACGTCGTCCCCACCTTCCTCCGGTTTATCACCGGCAGTCTCCTTAGAGTTCTCAGCATTACCTGCTAGCAACTAAGGATAGGGGTTGCGCTCGTTGCGGGACTTAACCCAACATCTCACAACACGAGCTGACGACAGCCATGCAGCACCTGTATCAGAGTTCCCGAAGGCACCAAACCATCTCTGGTAAGTTCTCTGTATGTCAAGTGTAGGTAAGGTTCTTCGCGTTGCATCGAATTAAACCACATGCTCCACCGCTTGTGCGGGCCCCCGTCAATTCATTTGAGTTTTAACCTTGCGGCCGTACTCCCCAGGCGGTCTACTTAATGCGTTAGCTTTGAAAAACAGAACCGAGGTTCCGAGCTTCTAGTAGACATCGTTTACGGCGTGGACTACCAGGGTATCTAATCCTGTTTGCTCCCCACGCTTTCGTACATGAGCGTCAGTGTTGACCCAGGTGGCTGCCTTCGCCATCGGTATTCCTTCAGATCTCTACGCATTTCACCGCTACACCTGAAATTCTACCACCCTCTATCACACTCTAGTTTGCCAGTTCGAAATGCAGTTCCCAGGTTGAGCCCGGGGCTTTCACATCTCGCTTAACAAACCGCCTGCGTACGCTTTACGCCCAGTAATTCCGATTAACGCTCGCACCCTCCGTATTACCGCGGCTGCTGGCACGGAGTTAGCCGGTGCTTCTTCTGTCAGTAACGTCACAGCTAGCAGGTATTAACTACTAACCTTTCCTCCTGACTGAAAGTGCTTTACAACCCGAAGGCCTTCTTCACACACGCGGCATGGCTGCATCAGGCTTGCGCCCATTGTGCAATATTCCCCACTGCTGCCTCCCGTAGGAGTCTGGGCCGTGTCTCAGTCCCAGTGTGGCTGATCATCCTCTCAAACCAGCTAGGGATCGTCGCCTTGGTGAGCCATTACCTCACCAACTAGCTAATCCCACTTGGGCCAATCTAAAGGCGAGAGCCGAAGCCCCCTTTGGTCCGTAGACATTATGCGGTATTAGCAGTCGTTTCCAACTGTTGTCCCCCACCTCAAGGCATGTTCCCAAGCATTACTCACCCGTCCGCCGCTCGTCAGCAAAGTAGCAAGCTACTCTCTGTTACCGCTCGACTTGCATGTGTTAGGCCTGCCGCCAGCGTTCAATCTGAGCCATGATCAAACTCTTCAATTAAAAAGTTTTATGTCTTTCGACAGCTCAATGAATTCTGAATTTATTTAATATCTTTCGATATTGAATTGACTGTGCTGCAATTCCTACCTAAGTAGTTATTGCTGTTGGTCACTCAGTTTCAATTGAGACTCTAAATTTGTTTGCCTCACTACCTAAGTAGCTTGGCTGTTAGAACTCAATCTGTACGAGTGCCCACACAGATGATTGCTTTATATTGTTAAAGAACGTTGCGACGTTGTCGCTAGGGATGCGTATAATACATCCTTTATTTTTCGAGTCAACACTTAATTTTAAACTTTCTTACGATGATTTAAACTCAAGTTTTATTTAACTCTCTGAGCAGTTCGTGCCTCGCTATGCGTTGGCGTTCCCCGTCTCAGTGGGGTCGCATTATAGGGAGAACAGATTTTTACGCAAGTACTTTTTTAAAGAAAAACTAAAAAAACACACTGTTCGGTTAGTATCTGAGCGAAAGCAGGTGAAACTGGTAGTTTTATAATCAATATAGGCTTTGCTGGCACTAAAATAAGCGCTACTGTTACACTAATACTCTTAATATGTTTAATTTAAAGGTGCATATATGGCAATACGTTCTTATAAAGGAATCACTCCTGCGTTTAATGAATCTGTTTATGTAGACGAGTCGTCTGTATTAGTCGGTGATATCACTATAGGTGATGATAGCAGTGTATGGCCGTTAGTTGCTGCCCGCGGTGATGTTAACCATATTCGTATTGGTCAACGTACTAATATACAAGATGGCAGCGTTTTACACTTATCAAGAGCAACAAAGAATAATCCAGACGGCTACCCACTTATTATTGGTGATGATGTAACCGTTGGTCATAAGGTAATGCTACATGGCTGCGTATTAGGTAATCGCATACTTGTGGGTATGGGCGCTATTATTATGGATAATGTGATTGTAGAAGATGAGGTAATTATTGGTGGCGGTGCTTTAGTGCCCCCTAATAAGCGTTTAGAGTCTGGTTTTTTATATGTAGGTAGCCCAGCAAAACAAGCTCGCCCATTAACAGAGCAAGAGCTGAGCTTTTTAAAAGTGTCTGCTGATAATTATGTTCAGCTAAAAGATGAATACTTAGCTGAAGACGCTAGTTAATTTAACTAACTAGACTCACTTCTATTTGACCTGCCGAGTTATAGCATTCATCTTCAATAAGCTGCTCGGCACGTTCTTCATAATCAAAACGGTATTGCTCAAAATAACGCGTTGCATGACTCTCATCGGCTAAATTTAAACTACTGACAGCAATCACACACTCAACTAGCATGCCACTTACTTGTGCAAAAAAAACTAATTGATGAGTTGGCTCTCTAAATTCGAGTCGATCTATAAACTGTATTGCTTGATTCATTTAAGCACTCCCTGCTTTAGTGCAGTAATAACAGGAACAATCTCAGGCATTTTATTTCGCCATACATAATAAGCTTGTGCGGCTTGGCCTACTAGCATACCACTGCCATCTAATAGCTTAGCTGCTTTATTGTGTTCGCTGACCCAATTCATGAATAGCGTATTTTGCGTGGCGTAAAACATATCATAAGCCATTTCACATGTGCTTAAGTGCTTTTCGCTTAACGCAGGTAATTCGTTATTCATGCTGCTCGAAGTTGAGTTAATAACTAAATGATAATCAGTAAAAGGAAGGTCGTCAAAACCATACCCCGAAACATTGCCATGCCCAGTGAAGAGTTTTGCCAATGTTTGGGCTTTGTGTGCTGTGCGATTAACAATAACTATCTCTGCGGGATTTTGCTCTAGTAAAGGTAAGATAACTCCTCGAGCAGCGCCACCCGCACCAATGATCAACAGGCGTTTACCTGTTATCGTTATTTTATTGGTCAGTAAGTCGTTAACAAAACCAGTGCCATCAGTGTTATCACCGAGTAAACTGCCATCATCGCGCTTTTTAAGGGTGTTCACTGCGCCTGCCAGTTTAGCAACTGGGGTGAGTTCATTGGCTAAAGCAAAAGCCTGCTCTTTAAAAGGAACAGTGACATTGGCGCCTTTTCCCCCTTGCTCAAAAAAAGCAGCGACTGTTTTTTCAAATCCATCGATAGGTGCTAATATTGCGCGATAGTCGATTTGCTCTCCCAATGATTTTGCAAACTGCTGATGAATAATGGGAGATTTTGAATGTTTGATTGGATTTCCAAAAACCGCATATTTGTCCATTTTAAACAACCTCTTCGCAGTTTTAGTACTGCCTATTAACGATGATAAAATTATGATTAAAAGACTCTTTTCAAGATCAAAGCCGTCTACAACTACGCAAGCACCTACGCCAGATAAAACCCCGTATGAAATCATTGGTGGAGAAGCCCCCACGCGTGCAATTGCTAATAGATTCTACGATATAATGGCCAGTGATGAATACGCTAAATCGTTATATGATATGCATCCTCAACCATTAGACAGAATTCGCCAAGTATTTTTTGAGTTTTTATCCGGTTGGCTTGGTGGGCCTGACCTATTTGTAGAAAAACACGGCCACCCGATGCTGCGTAAACGCCATATGCCGTTCCCTATTGATCAAGACTTACGTGATCAGTGGATGTATTGCATGAATAAGACCTTAGATATAGAAATAGATAACCCTGTGTTACGCGAAGGCTTACGTCAATCACTGGCTCAGCTTGCCAGCCATATGATTAACCAGCATTAACCTACCTCGTTCTTTAATTGGGGATTATTTGCGCTAAGTCAAAATCCGCTTTTCTAAAATATAGATAATACCCTATCAAATAATTAGAAAAGCGTGGCGCGTGTGAAATCAATCCAACATAAAATTTATGCTTTATTAGCTCTAACTGGCGTTATTGTATTAATAGCTAGTATTTTTAGTAGTGCTAGCCAACAGCGCACGCTCGCCCAAGATACGGTGGCAGAAAACATTAAACTGCTTGCCGATAATTATTTTGACTCAATAAACACCATGATGCTAACCGGTACTATGGCTAATCGAGAATTATTGAGCCAAAAGCTACGCAAACACCCTAATATAGAAGATGCTCATATTATTCGCTCCGATATAGTTAATAAACTGTATGGGGCCGGAAATAAAAACCAAACAGCAAGTAATAACAACGAACGCGAAGCACTAAAGGGTAAAGAAAGCTTATTTATAGAGCAAAACACCGATAGCCGCAGTATGACCTACCTACGCCCTATGTATGCTAGCTCTGATTATAAAGGTACTAACTGTTTAGGCTGCCACCAAGCGCAAGAAGGCGATGTACTAGGCGTGGTAAAAATTAGTTACTCCTTAGCTGATATTGATAATGAGGTAACTTACAACACCTTAGTAACCACCAGCCTACTTTCTACTATTTTTATTATTGCCTTTGTGCTGCTAGGTATAGTGTTTAGAAAAATATTTATAGTGCGCCTTAAAAAGCTCGGCCATGCAATGCACTTAGCCACTACCAATAAAGATTTAACCTTACGCATTGAAGATAACGCCGAAGATGAACTCGGCTGGCTTGCCACCAGCTTTAACCAAATGATTGCTACGTTTAAAGATAATATTGCTCAGGTATCTCACTCTTCAAAAGTACTTATTCATTCAGCAGAGAAAATTTATACCTCGGCCGATACCACTGAGCGCGCTATTTTAGAACAAAAGAAAAGTACCGATTCGGTGGCCGCAGCAATTAATGAACTAGAAAGCTCATCCAATGAAGTAAGAAACACCACTCATTTTGCTCAAGAAAAATCTGAGAACAGTAATGAACTAGCACAACAAAGCATGCAGGTTGCAGAGCAAACCGAACTCAGTATTAATCAGTTAGCAGAAGATGTACGCCAAGCGGCAGATCAAGTGAGACAACTGCAAGAGCAAACGCTTGAGGTGGGAAAAGTACTTGAGGTGATCAGCAGTATCGCCGAGCAAACAAATTTATTAGCGCTTAATGCTGCCATTGAAGCTGCCCGTGCAGGTGAAGCTGGCCGAGGCTTTGCCGTTGTTGCTGATGAAGTACGTACTTTAGCAACTCGAACTCATGCCTCTACCGATGAAATACGCCGTACTATAGATAAGTTGCAGTCCGAAGCCGCGCAAACCGTTAAAACCATGGGTGAGTCCTGTGCAGAGGCAGACGAAAGAGCGCAACAAGTACAACAAGTTGCACAAGCTTTAAAAGATATTTCAGGGCAAATGAATGAAATAAATGAGCTCAATATACAAATAGCCGATGCAACAGAGCAACAAAACCAAGCTGCTGAAGAAATAAATATAAGTGTTGTTGGTATTAGCGATAACGCCGAGCAATCATTAGTGGATGCCGATGAAAATCAAAAAGTCAGTGAAGAGTTACTCAATTTAGCTCGTTCGTTAGATGAGCAGGTACGCAGTTTTAAACTTAAACAATAATTTTAAAAGCCAGTCAATAAGTAGCTTATTGACTGGCATATCATTCTTAGCCCAGTGCTAACCAATCTCGAGGCTTTAAGAAATCTTTATATAGTAATGCCTCTGCGCTGTCTCCGGCTGGGGTATAGTTATACTCCCAACGGGCTAAAGGTGGCATCGACATTAAAATAGATTCCGTACGGCCACCGCTTTGTAAACCAAACAATGTGCCACGGTCCCAGACTAAATTAAACTCAACATAACGACCACGGCGGTATAATTGGAAGTCGCGCTGCTGCTCGGTGTACTCATCGTTTTTACGACGTTCAATAATAGGAACGTAAGCATCTAAAAAGCCATTACCCACCGATTGCATAAATGCAAAGCTTTGCTCAAAACCTAACTCATTTAAATCGTCAAAAAATAAGCCGCCTACGCCGCGGGTTTCATCACGATGTTTTAAATAAAAGTATTCGTCACACCATTTTTTATATTTTGGATAAACATCATCGCCAAATGGCTGACACACATCGTGCGCAACTTGGTGCCAATGCACTACATCTTCAAGTACAGGGTAAAACGGGGTTAAATCAAAACCACCACCAAACCACCAAATCGGTTCTTCACCTTCTTTTTCGGCAATAAAAAAGCGTACATTGGCATGGCTTGTTGGTATATGTGGGTTTTTAGGATGAATCACTAACGATACACCACACGCATGAAAACTACGTCCTGCAAGTTCAGGTCTATGTGCAGTCGCAGAGCCCGGCATAGAGGCACCAAATACATGAGAGTAATTAACTCCGCCTTGCTCAATCACATTACCATTGGTGATAACGCGAGTACGACCACCGCCGCCCTCTTCTCGCTGCCAGCTGTCTTCAACAAATTGTGCTTTCCCATCTGCTGCTTCTAAGCCTTGGCAAATGGTATCTTGCAAAGCCATAAAGTAGGCTTTTACTTGTTTTAATAATTCGCTTTGCATAGTTAACCTCTGAATATATTGCCTGTTGTGGCATCTTTAATGGTGCTTGGTTGTGTATTACCACCTAATGGTTCATCAACATAAAAACTAACCTGCTCTGCAAACTGCTGCTGCGCCTCAACAATACTTGTTACCGTTGCTTGACCAGTTAAATTTGCACTTGTTGATACCAATGGTTTACCAAACTCTTGGCATAAACGTTTAACTGTAGGATGGTTAGTTACTCTCACTGCAATAGTATCAAATTGCCCTGTTAACCACTTCGGCGTGGTTTTAGCAGCAGGCATGACCCAAGTAATAGCACCAGGCCAACTTGAAAAAATATCAGCGCGTTTGTCCATGGGCAACTTAGCGTCATCCACGTACTTTAATAATTGCCCGTAATTGTCAGCAATTAAAATAAGCCCTTTTTCAACTGGGCGTTGTTTAATATCAAGTAAACGTTCCACCGCCTGTTGATTGTCAGGATCGCAACCTAAGCCATAAACAGCTTCAGTTGGGTATAAAATAACATCGCCGTTTTCTAAGCTTGTTATTGCAGCAGATAAAGAAGAAAGGTCAGACAAAATTGTCTCCAGAGATATTTATGTTATTCAGTGGCAGCAAACTTATGCATACAGCTTTTTTGTGGGCATTGTAACACAACACCACTCGCGGCTTTTTTCTCAGTAACAACTGGCCAGTCACATACAGGACACGCTTGAGCTACAGGTTTATGATTAAGCGTATATTTACAGCTTGGGTAACAGTCGCAGGAATAGAATACTTTACCAAACTTATTACTGCGTGAAACTAAATGCCCTTTTTTACATTTAGGGCAACTAATCACAGGCTCTTCACTTGGCGTATCGTCATGCTCACTGGCAATATAATGACATTCAGGGTAACCGGTACAGCCAATAAACATACCGTAGCGGCCATTTTTCACCACCAGCGGCTTGCTACACTCTGGACACTCGCTGTCCTCAAGTACTTTTATTTCATTGCTATCATGATGGGCAAGCGGGCGAATAAAATCGCACTTTGGGTAACTAGCGCAGCCTAAAAAAGGCCCCGACTTACTATTACGAATGACGAGTTCTGAACCACATTGCGGGCATATCTCATATTCTTTTTCTAGGGCGTGTTTATTGGCCGAGAAAAGTGAATGATCGATTTTACTCATGTAAATCCTAGTGGTTGGTGAATTTTCGCCTAATATACCCAAAACCCTTAAAGATACAAGCTATGGCGGTCGGTTTGTTAACGCTGAAAATAATAAAACACGCAATAATGGTTAATGTAACACTTCGCTAGGCTCATCAAAAATAAGATCTTCCATTTGCTCATACGCCTGCTGAGAATCAGGGGCATTAAATAACACCATCAAAATTAACCATTTTAAATCTTCTAAAGTAATGGCTGAATTATCAAGCGCCGCCAAACGATCCATCACCATTTCACGAGTGGTGCTATTAATAACGCCGGTTTGTTCAACAAACATTAAAAAGCCACGGCATTCAGTATCAAGAACGCGACACTCACTATCGGTAAAGATTCGCACTGCATGCTGCTCAGTGGCTAATAAATAAGGCGACTCATTACTATATTGTAATGCGGCAAGTTGATCTAACCAGTCAATAGCTTTGTTTATTTCCGGCTTGTTAAACCCAGCGCGCAGTAGCTCATCAGTAAGCTTACTTTGCTCAACAAAAACATCGCTTTCGCTGTGAACATAGTTTTCAAATAAATACATAAGAATATCAAACATATTATCCTCCAGCGCTTAATTTAATATAGCCGTCTAATACTCGCTCAATTTGATCGTCTAACTCTAAATCAAGCAATCGCGCTTGTACTTTATCAATTGGCCACTGCACTCGACGCATAATATCGTCCACACTGGTCACCTCAAACCCAATACTATTAAGTACCTCGCAATCTGAGGTTACAGCATCAGTTAACTCTTTATAGTTTAGACCAGAAGGGTATGAAAAGTTCATCTCATCAAGGATATCTGCGACGTTATCAACCAGCTTAGCACCTTGCTTAATTAAAAAGTGGCTAGCTTGTGCAAGCGGATTTTTAATTGAACCGGGTACCGCAAAAACTTCTTTATTTTGTTCAAGCGCGTAACGTACCGTAATTAATGAGCCGCTTTTAATTTCGGCTTCAACAATTAAAACGCCTAAAGAGAGCCCTGAAATAATACGATTGCGCCGTGGAAAGTTGTGCGCATTGGCAGCCGTACCAGGCAAAAACTCACTAACCAATAAGCCTGTTGCTAATACTTGCTCTGTGAGTAACTTATGGCGTTTAGGATAGTAAATATCAACGCCTGTCCCTAGCACTGCAATGGTTTTACCATTTCCTGACAATGCCCCTTTATGGGCAGCGCCGTCAATGCCACGCGCCATACCAGAGGTTACTGTTATGCCAGCAAGCGTTAGCTGATGCGCAAACTCAGCAGCAATTTCAAGCCCCGTAGTCGTTGCGTTTCGACTGCCAACAATGGCTATTTGCGGCGAAGCCAGCAAGCTGATATCTCCTTTACAAAAAAGTAATAATGGCGCACTAGCTATTTGTTTGAGGTATTCTGGGTAGGTGGTATCAAAAATACTAATAACAATAATATTTTGTTGGCTGATCAACTGCTCATAATGTGCAACTTGCTGCCAGTTCGTGTTAAGCAAATTGCTAGCTTGGTGAGCCGTTAAACCCAACGTAACCAACTCACTTTGCGATAAAGAAAACAGCGATACTAAGCTGTATTGTTTAGACAGGGCTAAGAGCGTTTTAATCCCTAACCCCTTGCATAAGTAAAAGGCAAGCCAATGATTTAACTTGCCACACGATTGCTCCATGTTCCCTCCTAGAACACCGACTCGCTACTTAATGAATAACTGCTAAATCTCCAATGCGAATTGGGTACTGATTTTTAGTGATAAGTGCATAACTAACTTTGTCATACACTTTAAAAATAATCATTTCACCAACTTTTTCTGCTGGCATTTTCCACGTAATGCTATCTTCGTCGCTCTCTGAGCCAAACAACTCGCTAGTAGCGGATACTAGTTTTTCTAAACGACTTGAGTCTTCTGTATAACGCGGACCTCGAGCGCCATCAATTACTTTAGGTGATTGACGTTCAATATCAATTACATGACCTACTTCAACTTGTTGTTCAGAGCCTAAGTTTAGCACCACCACATCCATCGTGCTAAATTCTCTCACTTCACGGGGAGAGGCAATTACATGACCCTGCAGCGGCTGGGTAGGACGATGCATATTAAAGTACACCGGCAGCATCTGTCCTTCCATCGCGGGTAATAAAAAATCACCTTGCTTGATTTCGCGCTTAACTGATTCAACTCTGACTGAGGCAGGTTCACCATTAGCCGCATCACCAGCTCTAAAAGCGCGAGCCATACCCACATAAGATGCTCTACTCGCTAGCTTTTCACCTGTTTTAGGATCGGTGTAAGGCGCCCCTTTATGGTAAATAGCATAAGCCTGGTTGCGCTTTAAGTTACCTTTAACATATAAAATATGATCGATTGTTTGGGTTTTGGTATTTTCGTTTGCACCCAAAATGTAGGGTTTTTCTTTTATCGTATCGCTGTTTATCGCTTGTTCAAACGACAAATACGGTTTAATCAACTCAAGCGGTAACGTGGTGATAGCGTCTTTCCCTTTAGGGGTAATACGCCCCATAGGTGATAGCTTTCTATACGCTTTATTAATCACTAAACGCGGATTACCGTCTGCATCGTAAATTAATGCTAACGCATCGCCCGGGTAAATAAGATGAGGGTTGTCTATTTGCGGGTTCATTTGCCATAACTCAGGCCAAAGCCACGGCTCGTTTAAATATATCGCTGAGATATCCCAAAGCGTGTCACCTTTTTTTACAACGTATTGTTTAGGAGCGTCTTTTTTTATAGTTAGTACATCTGCTAGAACAGGAAAAGCAGCACCTAATGCAAGTATTATTGCAATGAATGGAGATTTCATTGAGCTTCCTCATAGTGTTTTTTCATTATTATTAATCAAAACCTGTTAAAGGGGAACGTGAATGGCTAAAATAAGAACATACGATACCCTAAATTTAAGCATAAGTGTAAAAGGTAACTATGGCTAGGTTAGAAGTTTTAAGATTTCCAGATGAACGTTTACGTACAATCGCAAAAGAAGTAACTGTTGTTGACGACCAAGTACGTGAAATCGTCAAAGATATGCTAGAAACTATGTACGATGAAAATGGTATTGGACTTGCTGCTACGCAAGTTGATATTCATCAACGTATTGTGGTGATTGATGTATCAGAAGAGCGCGATGAACCGCTAGTACTTATCAATCCACAAATTATCAAAAAAGATGGCTCTACCGTGAGCGAAGAAGGCTGTTTATCAGTTCCTCACTCGTACGCAAAAGTTGATCGCGCAGAAACCGTCACCGTGGCTGCACTCAACGAAGAAGGTAAAGAGTTTATTCTTGATGCCGACGAATTATTAGCGATTTGTATTCAGCATGAGCTTGATCACCTTCAAGGTAAATTATTTATTGATTATTTATCTCCATTAAAGCGCCAACGCATCCGTAAAAAGCTTGAAAAAGAAGCGAAGTTTGCAGCGCAATAATAAGCACTTTAGTAAATAATTAGGAAACTCAGTGACACAACCATTACGCATTATATTTGCCGGTACGCCGGACTTTGCTGCACGCCATCTGCAAGCACTCATCAATAGTGAACACCAAATTGTGGGCGTTTACAGTCAACCAGATCGTCCAGCGGGTCGCGGAAAAAAGCTAAAAGCCAGTGAAGTAAAAGCGCTTGCACTAGAACATGACCTCCCTGTTTTTCAGCCGCAATCTCTCAAAACAGATGAAGCACTTGAGGAATTAAACAGCCTCAATGCCGATATTATGATTGTGGTTGCCTATGGTTTAATTTTACCTAAAGCCATTTTAGATGCCCCGCGTTTAGGGTGTTTAAATGTGCATGGTTCTATTTTACCTCGCTGGCGTGGTGCCGCACCTATTCAACGTGCTATTTGGGCAGGCGATCAGCAAACTGGTGTAACGATAATGCAAATGGATGAAGGGCTAGATACCGGCGATATGCTGCATATTAGCCGCTGCCCTATTGATAATACTGAAACCAGTGCCAGCTTATACACTAAGCTTGCTGAACTCGGGCCTGATGCATTAATCGATACCATAAATCGTTTAGCCAACGGGGAAATAACGCCTGAACCACAAAACGATACCGATGCCAATTACGCTAAAAAACTCTCAAAAGACGAAGCCAACATTGATTGGTCTATGGATGCCGAGCAAATCGAGCGTAACATTCGTGCCTTTAACCCATGGCCAGTATGCTTTACCCAAATGAGTGGTAATACGGTAAAAATATACCAAGCAAATGTGGTTGAACAATCAGGCGCAGCTGGCACTGTCTTAGCAAGTGATAAAAACGGTATCGTTGTGGCTTGTGGTAAACACGCTTTATCTATTGGCGAATTACAACCACAAGGCAAAAAGCCAATGGCAATTAATGATTTTTTAAACGGTCGTAGCGATTGGGTCACACCCGGCACTGTATTAGGCGAAAATAATGAGTAATGTAAGCAATGTCAGAGCGCTAGCCGCTGAAACTTTATATAACGTGGTTGATAAAGGCGCATCGCTTAATCAAGAACTTCCTTTCGCTAGCCAAGGCCTATCACCTAAAGATAAAGCCTTACTGCAGCAAATTTGCTACGGAGTATTACGTTACTTACCTAGCCTAGAAAATTATTGCCAGCATCTAGTCGAGCAACCGCTTAAAGGCAAACGTCGTATTTTCCAGTTTTTATTGTATGTGGGCATTTACCAACTACAACACATGCGTGTACCGCCGCATGCAGCAATTAGCGAAACGGTTAATGCGTTACAACAATTGCGCGCTCTTGGCTTAAAAGGGCTTATTAACGCCATTTTACGAAGCTTTCAACGTCAGCAAGTTGAGCTTGAAGAAAAAGCCAAACAAATTCCGGTATGTTTATACAACCATCCAAACTGGTTTATAAAGCAAGTAAAAGAAGCCTATCCAGATCACTGGGAAGACATTCTAGAAGCAAACCAACAGCAAGCGCCAATGTGGCTGCGAGTGAATCAATCGCAGTTTAGCACCCAAGAATATAGCGAAATGCTAACCGCTAACGATATTGAACATACTCTAAACCCTGATTTTATTGATGGCATTAAACTAAGCAAACCACGCGATGTGTTTTCACTTCCTGAGTTTGATACCGGTGCTTGTTCAGTACAAGATGCGGCAGCGCAGCTTGCAGCTCGCTACCTAGACCCACAAAATGGTGATGCAATACTTGATGCCTGTGCAGCGCCTGGTGGTAAAACCTGCCATATTTTAGAGCTTGCCGATGCAGATGTACTCGCGCTTGATAGCGATGCCACACGATTAGAACGTGTTAAACAAAACTTAGAACGAATTGGTTTGGGCGCCGACTTACAATGTGGTGATGCATCGCAACCTCACACTTGGTGGGATGAAGATCAGTTTGATCGTATTTTGTTAGATGTACCCTGCTCTGCAACGGGCGTAATTCGTCGTCATCCAGATATAAAATGGCTACGTCGCGCATCCGACATTAACGACTTATCGACCCTACAAGGCGATATACTCGATAGCATTTGGCCATTGTTAAAACCAGGCGGCACATTAGTGTATGCAACTTGCTCGGTACTTCCTCAAGAAAACCAACAACAAGTTGCTAAGTTTTTAGCTAATAACGACGATGTGGAGCATATTCCTCTGCACAGCGAAGACACAAAAACCACACCAGGCTTACAGCTGTTACCAGGTGAAAGTGACGGTTTTTACTACGCTAAATTAGTTAAAAAAGCCTAGTATTGCCACGCAACACATTTAACTACCTCGCTTTTGAGGTAGTTATTATTTTGATGTAATTAGTATTAATAATACGGGTACATAATGAAAATAATCATACTCGGTGCTGGGCAAGTTGGCGGCACACTCGCAGAAAACTTAGTGGGTGAACAAAACGAAATAACCGTAGTTGATATCGACGGTAACCGCTTGCGTGAACTGCAAGATAAATACGATTTACAAGGTGTTGCAGGCCACGGCGCCCACCCTGACGTGTTGAGTCGCGCAGGAGCTGAAGATGCCGATATGATTATCGCCGTAACCAGCTCAGATGAAGTAAACATGGTGGCATGCCAAGTTGCTTACAGTATTTTTAATACGCCAACCAAAATTGCTCGCATTCGCTCTGAGCAATATTTAAAATACCGCGAAAAACTCTTTCATAATGATGATTTACCTGTCGATCATTACATAGCCCCAGAAGCACTCGTAACTAAATATATTCGCCGTTTGATAGATTACCCTGGTGCATTACAGGTACTACAATTTGCCGACGGCATGCTCTCTTTAGTAGCTGTAAAAGCCTACTATGGCGGTTTATTAGTAGGCTACGCCTTATCTACACTTAAGCAACATATTCCTAATGTAGAAACCCGGGTAGCCGCTATTTATCGTCAAGGCAAGGCAATAAAACCGCAGGGTACCACCGTAATAGAAGCCGACGATGAAGTATTTTTTATTGCCGCCACCAAACATATTCGTGCGGTAATGAACGAGCTACAAAAACTGGAACGCTCGTACAAAAAAATTATGATAGCCGGTGGCGGTAATATTGGTGCAGGCCTAGCCCGTTCACTGGAAAGAAACCACAGCGTTAAATTATTAGAACGCAGTAAAGAGCGCGCAGAGCAACTCTCTGAAATGCTCGACAACACCGTGGTATTTTGTGGTGATGCGTCCGATCAAGAACTGCTCTCTGAAGAACACATTGAACAAGTTGATGTTTTTATTGCCGTTACTAACGATGATGAAGTGAATATTATGTCGGCCATGCTCGCAAAACGCATGGGGGCACAAAAAACCATGGTGCTTATTCAACGAGGTGCTTACGTTGATTTAGTACAGGGCGGCGAAATAGATATTGCTATTTCACCACAACAAGCGACTATTTCTGCGTTACTTACGCACGTGCGCCGAGGCGACATTGTAAACGTGTATTCACTGCGTAAAGGGGCTGCAGAAGCCATAGAGGCAGTTGCCCATGGTGATGAAAACACATCTAAAGTAGTGGGTCGCGCGATTGCAGATATTAAATTGCCAGCAGGTACCACAATAGGTGCAATTGTACGTAATGACGATGTACTAATTGCCCACGACGACACGATAATTCTATCAGGCGATCATGTAATTATGTTCTTAATTGATAAAAAGCACATTAACGTGGTTGAAAAGTTATTCCAAGTTAGCGCAATCTTTTTATAAGTAATCCCTCCTTTTTATTCACAACGTGCTTGTAAGTAAAAAGGAGAACGCTTAAATCTAAATGAAAATCATTATCAAAAGCATTTACTAATAAAGAAAAATCCATTAGTCTCTTCTTGCTCGATTATCAAGCAGCGACATCTACTGATGTGAAAAGTTAATTTCACGTTTTTAAATAAAAATGGATTTCAAATGATACACCTACTCTCAAAGAAAAATTCTCCCGTAACTCATTACACTCTGGTTGGTCTTTTATTTTCAGCAGTTTCAACTCAAACGCTCGCCCACACTAGCAAAGACATCGAAAGGTTAACCGTTATTGGAGAGCAAGCGAACGGCTATAAAGTTAATTCCATGAGCTCTGCAACAGGTCTTGAGCTATCACATTTGCAAACACCGCAATCAACGATAGCGATAACAAGCGATTTTATGGCAGACCAACAACTAAACACCGCAATTGAAGCTATAACCAGTGTAACAGGCATAAATGCTCGAGAAGCAGATAATGGCAAGTTTTCTATTTCAGCCCGAGGTATTAGTGTCACCAGCATACTTTATGATGGCATAGCAACCACCTATGACACCCGCTTTAATTATGGAGATAACCTAACCGATACCGCAATTTATGATCGTATCGAAATAGTTAGAGGAGCAACGGGGCTAATGCTGGGCGCAGGTAACCCTTCGGCAGCAATTAATTTGATACGTAAACGTCCAACTGCAAACACTCAAATAAATCTTACTGCTTCATTAGGCTCATGGGACAACTACCGTGCGATGGTGGATGTGTCGGGAAGCATAAATAATAGCGAAAGTATAAGAGGACGGGCTGTTGTTGCTTATCAAGATAGACACTCATATCAAGATCGCTTCTCGCAAACCAGTCAAACATTGTATGGCATTATTGAGGCAGATCTTTCTAACAGTACTTTATTGACTCTTGCTGTTGATAATCAATCGACAACTCCTAAAGGAACAATGTCAGGTGGTTTGCCTATTTTTTATAGTGATGGCTCCCGCACTGCTTATGACAGAGGTGCTTCAACGGCTCAAGATTGGGCCTCTTCTCGAACCGATGCACTTAATGCGTTTATTCGCCTAGAGCATTACTTTAACGCTAACTGGCAGCTAACCGCTAATTATGTCTATGGTGATAACGATCTAGATTATGATGTGTTTTGGGTAAAAGGAGAGCCCGATCCTATAAACAACACTGGAATGAAACCCGGTTCTATAAACTATATTGATGCAAACAGAACGCAGGATACCTATGAGGTCGAACTCAATGGTCGGTTTAATTGGCTGGGCCAAAGTCACCAACTGCTATTTGGTTATAATACCCAAGAGCAACAGTTTTCGACCCCTTATTATGCTAGTGAACAAAGTGACTATATTATCGGCGATTTCACTGACTCTAGTTATAGCATTGCAAAACCAAATTGGCAGTCAGAAGCGGCTTACGGCTCTTATGGCACAACTAAACAAGATGCACTTTATGTTGCTGCACAACTAAATATAACCGATGCCTTGTCTTTAGTTGTTGGAAGCCGGTTAAATCAATGGCAAACCAATCAAGATAATTTTGGTCGCATGCATGATTATAAAATAAGTGATGAACTAACTAATTATTTTGGAGCAACTTATGAACTAACACAGAGTTGGGCTTTGTATGCTAATTACACTGATATTTTTACACCACAAAGTCGAGTTGATAAAAATGGACATTATTTAAGCCCTATTGAAGGTAAGAATTATGAACTTGGCATAAAAGCTTCTGTACTTGATGAACGTTTAGACATATCCCTTTCTGGATTTAAAATTTATCAAGATAATGTAGGCGAGTACACGGGAGATACCATTGCAGAAACACTTCAGGCAATCTACAAGCCCATTGACGGCACATTAACTCAGGGCTACGAGCTAGAAATCAACGGAAAATTAACCGACAACTGGAACGCTTATTTTGGCTATACCCATAGTAAAGGCGAAAAACCGGATAATACGGTATTAAATACCACCAACCCAAAAGATCAATTTAAACTTTTTACTAGCTATCAACTCTCAGGTGCATTAGACAATCTAAAAGTGGGTGGTGGCTATCGCTGGCAAAGCAATAGCTATGATGAAGTTAACAACCCTGTTTATGGTGCTGTTGAGGTAAACCAGCCTAGTTATGGTATTGCCAGCCTAATGGCGAATTATCAAATGAATGAGCAATTATCTGTTAGCCTAAATATCGATAACTTATTTGATAAGCATTATTACAGTCAAATTGGGTTCTATAACCAATATCGTTATGGCAAGCCAAGAAGCTTCTCTTTCCAACTTAAATATAGTCTCTAACAAGCACAAAAAAGCCGCTGACTATTAAGCGGCTTTAGTGGAGTATGATGGGGTAATACTTATTGTACTCTTGCAAACTCTTCTTTAGAAAGTTCACCATTTCCGTCAGTATCTAAGTCATCAAAAATATTCATGAGTTGTTTATTAGACGCAGCTTCCTGCTGACTAATTACACCGTCGCCATTGCTATCAAAAGAGGCAAAGTCTACTGCTGCGTATGCCGCTGATGATGACGCTAATACTAAAATCGCAAGTGTTGTGTTTAATGCTTTCATAATAAGTCTCCTTAAAGAGGGAAATCCTTTTCTGAGATCCCTGTGCAATGAAAAAAGTTAAAAATTAAAAGTTTGCAAACTCAGCTTTAGAAAGCTCACCATTACCGTCAGTATCAAGCTCAGTAAATGCGGCCGTTAAATCAGCATTTACAGCAGCTTCGCTTTGACTAATAACCCCATTACCGTCGGCATCAATTGTGTCAAAGTCGCTAGCGGCAAAGGCTGCTGATGAAGAAGCTAGCGCGATAAGTGCGAATGTTTTGTGTAATGTTTTCATAATTTAATCCTTCAAAATGTAATGCTTTGTGCTATTGGAAATGTCAGGCTATAACCGTCCTTGTCATTCTTTTTCATAGGCTCCCTTGCCTACTTAGGTTGTCTTTGGCAACTCAGAATATACCCAGCTTTAGCTTATGCTTTAGAAAATTCTGCTTTTGATAGCTCACCGTTTTGGTCTGTATCAAGCTCTGAGAACATGCTCATTAGCTTTGCATCAACTGATGCTTCACTTTGGCTAATAGCACCGTTACCGTCGGTATCAAGTGTATCAAAATCGCTGGCAGCAAAAGCTGCTGATGAAGAAGCCAATGCGATAAGTGCGAATGTTTTGTGTAATGTTTTCATAATGAGTATTCCTTAAAATCGTTTAAATAATGTGGGAGATTTAGCTCCCAAAGTTTAATAGCTTAGGATTATGCTTTAGAGAACTCTTCTTTTGATAGCTCACCGTTTTGGTCAGTATCAAGCTCTGAAAACATGCTCATTAGTTTTGCATCAACTGATGCTTCGCTTTGACTGATCGCGCCGTTGCCGTCAACGTCTAGCGTATCAAAGTCGCTTGCTGCAAAAGCAGCTGATGAAGAAGCCAATGCGATAAGTGCTAAAGTTTTATTAATGCTTTTCATAATCAATCTTCCTTCAAAGTTTATGTTTTATGCGATTAAGTGTTTTACTTTAAATCACGTTTCGTTCAATACAACCTGACTATTACAACTTCGATGCCAACAATAAAAAGCAATTTATTTTCAATAAGTTAAACTTAAAATAGCTTTGGGTGGCGTTATTTTACTCATTATTTTGTTGCTTTTTAGCAACACGGAATAAAGCGATAAAATTAAAACCTTAAAAAACAATGGGTTGGTTTTTATAAAAACACCACACGATCAGTGAAAAACCACTAACAAAGCAAGTTAATTAAACAAAAAGGAAGGTGAGTTGAGATTTATTTTTTTATAAATAAAAAATTAAAATTAAAAAACACATTTAAGCTGCTGTTTTTAAACAGTTTAAAAAATAAATTTAAAGTGACGTTGAAAATTTACAGCCGCACAAGGCTATTTGTTGCAAAATGACGAAATCACGTGAGTATACTGAACTTATAATAGAAGCTTGTTCAACTTGATATGCCCTAAACTATTTCAACTTCAAGCGCACTAGGGTCAATAAAATGATCCCCCATTAGCGCTTTCATTTGCTCTTCACTGGCAAATAATCGAATTCCACAACAGATACCGCTAGCATGTTTTTTTACACTGCATATTTGCCCCTCATGCTTAGTATCACCATCAAATACAACCGTACAGCGCATGTCTTTTAACTCATCGAGTTCTTGGGTTGTTTTAATATCAAACATAACTCCGGTGAGCGAAATGTCTTTTATAACCCCTTCAAAGGGAGGCTGCTCATCGGTTAATGTTAACTTAGCAGGAAACAACGTGGGTATGCGTGCTTGTGAGCGCAGCCCAAACAACTGCACTTGTGAAGGGTATTGAATAAACAACAATTTAGCAGGGTGAGAGGCAACAGACATAAGTTGCTGACGAAACGCAATCACATGCCCGCCACTGCCCTCTATAAGCGCTCTTACCACCACCATAACACCATCACGCAGGTAATCACTTGCCATAGGAAGTCGCTTAGCGCTGGGATAGTTTAAAATAATAAATTTGTTTTCTAATAAACCAATAAACTCCGTTTTTACACGTCGGCTACTGGTTGGTGTCAGTATTTCTACATCGACTATGCCACCTGTGACGATTTGGTTTAACTTTTCCAAATTGGTTTTTTGCATAGTTCCTTCCTAATATTTAAAACATTATCCACGCCAAAATGTTGGGGTAAATAATACTAACAGTGTAAATATCTCTAACCGGCCGAATACCATAGCGACTGTTAGTATCCATTTAGCAGCATCACTAATCGCACCATAATGAGAGGCTACGTCACCCAAACCTGGGCCCAAGTTATTAAGGCAGGCTGCTGTCGCAGAGAATGCGGTAATGTTGTCTAACCCTGTGCCCATTAACGCTAACATTATAATAATAAAGACTAGTGCATAAGCTGAGAAAAAGCCCCATACCGCTTCAACTACTTTGTCAGGTAAGGCCTTACGACCGAGCTTTATTGAATATATAGCTCGAGGATGTACTAGGCGGTTAAGCTCTCGTATCCCTTGCAAGTACAACAAAAACACGCGAACAACTTTCATACCGCCACCGGTAGAACCCGCACAGCCGCCAATAAAGCTCGAAAAAATAAGTAAAATAGGTAAAAACAACGGCCAAGCTGAAAAATTATCTGTGGCAAACCCAGCAGTACTACTAATAGACACCGCTTGAAACAACGCCTGATCGAGGGTTTCATCACCATTTGCATAAACATCATGAGACGAAAGCACAGTAAAGCAAATTACCACCAGCGCTAACTGAATACACAAGAATACTTTAAACTCAGGGTCGCGAATGTACACACTAATATTACGGCTCGCTACAGCGGCATAATGTAGTGAAAAGTTAATAGCGGCTATAATTAAAAAGAACACACAAATAAAGTTAATTACAGGGCTATCAAAGTGCCCCATTGACGCGTCATAAGTAGAAAAACCACCAATAGCAACTGTAGAAAAGGCATGGCATATAGCGTCAAACCAGTTCATCCCTGCGCTCCAATACGCCAAAGTACACGCAAGAGTAATAGATACGTAAATATACCAAAGGTGCTTAGCTGTATCGGCAATACGCGGGGTCATTTTGGAGTCTTTTACTGGGCCAGGAATTTCAGCTCGGTACAACTGCATACCTCCGACGCCAAGCATTGGCAGTATGGCTACTGCTAATACAATGATCCCCATCCCACCAAACCACTGTAATTGCTGGCGATAAAATAATACCGATTTAGGCAAATATTCTATGCCAGTTAATACGGTCGCTCCTGTGGTAGTTAAGCCTGAGAAAGCTTCAAACACTGCATCGGCCAAAGAGAGGTTGGGTTCTTGTAAAAATATCAGCGGCAATGACGCAAACGCCCCTAGTACCAACCAAAACAAAACCACAATTAAGAAGCCTTCGCGTGCTTTTAAATCACCATGCTCATGCCTATTTGGATAGTAAGCCATTAAGCCAATAATAACGCTAAATATAAAGGCTAAAACAAACGGTACCCCTCCGCCATCTTTATAAATTAAAGACACGAGTGCTGGTGGCACCATTGTAATACTAAATAGCGCGACCAGTTGGCCAAGAATTTTTATGATGGTACGAAATTGCATTGAGCGTATCGCTTTTTTATTAGTAAATTAAAATAACTACTGTATGACTCGAAAATTTAATCTGTAGTGATTAAATAGGATGGGTGTAAGACTATTACTCTTTGATTGTTAACTCAACTGCGCCGTGACTTAAATCAAAAATATCTTTGCATGCTTGCTGTGCTTGGCGGCTATCAATAGTAATACTCCACTCAATATTTGCCGTAAACTGCTTTTCAATATTAAGTACCTGAAAGTTGGTTTTTAAGTGCTGTTCTATTGCGCCTTGCATACTGTATTCACTAAAGCCAACCAGCTCAATGCTGGGTACTTTTACCACTGTTTGTAATTTTGCTAAGGCATTATTAAGTGAGCCACCATAAGCACGAACTAATCCACCGGTACCAAGCTTTATACCACCAAAATATCGTGTTACCACAGCAGTTACTTCACCTAGACCAGAGCCCACCAGCACGTTGAGCATAGGTTTACCGGCGGTGCCATTTGGCTCTCCATCGTCAGAAAAACCATAAACATGGCTTCCACCAGGATTACCCGCAACATGCGCCCAACAATTATGGCGTGCATCACTGTATTTTTCTTCAATGTTTTTAATAAAGGCTTTGGCTGAGTTTAAATCAGGCGTGTGGCCTATATGCACAATAAAGGTACTTTTTTTAATTTCTTCTTGATGAAAAACATCGTCGGCTGGGTATTTATATTCTGACATAGCGCTTACTTGGCTGTTAAATTAAAAATGGGGCCAACAGGCCCCTTTCGTGAATAATATAAACTGTTATTAGTTAAATATTAGTCGAGTAATAAATCACGCGTCATATTTTCTAGGCTGTCTTCGTGAACAATAATATTATCTTCAATACGAATGCCGCCAAATGGTTTAAACGCTTCTACTTTTTCCCAGTTAATAAACTGCTTGTTGTCTGTTTGTGCTAAATCACCCAACAAAGAGTCGATAAAGTACAAACCTGGCTCAATAGTAAACACTTGGTTTTTCTCAATTAAGCGAGTGCAGCGTAAAAATGGATGACCCTCTGGTGGTGCCTGATGTGCACCGGTTTCATCACGCATAAAGCCACCTACATCATGTACCTGTGCACCTAAATGATGCCCTAAGCCATGAGGAAAGAAGGTTGAGGTAATTTGACGCTCAACAATTTCAGCTGCAGGTAACTTAACAATATCAAAGTCACTTAGTAACTGTGCAATGCGGTTATGGCAGTCAATGTGTAGCTCGCCATACAGTACACCTGGTTTTAAGCTTTTGCCTAACTCAATCTGATGCGCCGTCATTGCTTTAACTAGATCAGCAAACTCGCCTTGCTTTTTAAAGTCGTAGGTACGGGTAATATCTGCAGCGTAACCATTAAAGTTAGCGCCCGCATCAATTAAAAATGAGTTATGTGTTTGCGGTGCTTTTGGCTCAAAATGGGTGTAGTGCAAAATAGCGCAGTTTTCGTTAAGGGCCACAATGTTGCCATATGGCATTTCATTTTCGCTTTGACGCGTTGCCATTAAGTACGCCTGCTGAATATCAAACTCGCTACCACCATTAAAAAACGCATCACGCGCCGCTTTGTGGCCATCTACTGCAATACGGTTCGCATTACGTAAACATTCAAGTTCATATTGCGTTTTATAAGCACGGTGATAATGAATATAGTTAAGTACTGGCTCAGGATTCATGATGCTAAAACCAAGTGCTTGGGCTACTTCTAGGTATTCACCAATGTAGGCAAATTTAGCTTTATCGTAAGGAAGTAGTTTTTCAACCTGATCAGGCTTTAGTAGCAATTCAATATCGAAGTACTCTGCCCAAAAATCTCTTGGTTCATCAGGTACTTTATGCCAAAAATCAATTGGACGATAAAAAATAAGCTTTGGCTTATCGCTACCATTTACCACAATCCAGCAATGCGGATTATCAATAACCGGTAACCACGCTTTAAAATGGGGGTTAACTTTAAACGGGTAATACATATCATCTAAAAATTGGCGCTTAGCTTGGCCTGAATGAATGACTAATCCTTCTAACCCTTCTTGCTCACAAATAGTACGTGTACGCTGCTGCAATGTTGCAATATGTTCGGCGTATAATACGGCTAATTTTTCCATAATAAACCCATCTGTTAAATTTAACTTGCTCTGAGTCTACCACTTATAAACAAAGCGCTCAAAAAAGAGGGATAGTTACCGTGTAAATATCCCTCTGCTGTTGTAGATTTATTTTTACTACCCGCCCATGGTCATCTCTAATAGTGGCGCGAGTAAATTCCCCTCTCGGCCAAGGCGAGTGTGATAAACCTGCCGATACGCAAATACGTTTTTTACGTAGTCTCGAGTTTCTCTATATGGAATAAGCTCAACCCATAGCTCTGCGGGCATCGCTTCCTCTGGTAGCCAACGCTTAATTCGGTGATACCCGGCGTTATAGGATGCTGTTGCCAACACCTCGTTACCGTGATTTTTCTTTTTTAAATACTGTAAATAACGGGTACCAAGTCGAATATTGGTTTTTGGCTGATACAAGCGACGGCTAGATACATCACCTTTGTTAATATATTTTGCGGTGCTTGGTAATAACTGCATTAACCCGCGTGCATTTGCATGAGAACGGGCATCAGGTGCAAATGAGCTTTCTCGACGCGCAATAGCGATACTCCAAGTTAAATCTATTTTGCTACGATTACTGTAGCGCTCAAACATTTCTTGAAACGCAAATGGAAAACGCAAATCAACATAATCCCATGCTTTTATTTTTGCTAGGGTAAATATTGTACTATCAAACCAATCAAGTTCTGCCGCAAGCACTGACGCTGCTAGCTTTTCATCATCTTCAGAAGTGTTGGTTAAATAATTCCATTCACGTCGGGCCGCTGTAAATCGCTCAAGTTCATATAGTGCCTTAGCACGCTTAAAGCCTGGTGCATTACTGACTTTTGTCACTAAGGCTTGATTTACATTGACTGGTAGCTCATTTAAATCAACCGGCAACCCTAAGCGAGCAGCGGCTAAAAAACCGTAATAATCACGGTTAGCGGCTACCTTGCTCCAAATTGCCTTAGCTTTTTCATGATCTGCGCGTTTGTCATAACTATAAGCAAGCCAATACTGTTGCCCTAAACTAAGATTTTCTTTACCGGTAAAAAATGCCGCAATGCCTTCCCAATCTTGAGTTTTAAGCATATTGGCTAGTTGCCATTGCATTAATTTACGGTCTTGACGCGCTTTAGGGACTTTATTTAAATAAAAGCTCGCCTGGCTATGGCCGCTCGACGCTAACGACAGCGCAAAGGTATAATATACCTCCGCCTTTTCATCATCAGCAAAATCAAACATGCCTTCAATTTTTTGCCACGCCTTTAATGCCAGCTCTTTATCACGCCAAATTAAACGCTTAATACCATAAAGCGCTATTTCCCCTTCTTTGGCTGTTTTACGTTTATAGCGGTAAAGGCCTGCAGCAGCACTAGGATCGCGCCTTACCTTGGAATATAAATCAGCTAAATAACGCTCCTTGGCTGGCAATAAGGTTTTTAAATAAGGCAATAAACGATAAGAGCCCCCTTGTGCCGCTAAAGTAACACGCTGCCACACAACATCAGGGGTTAAATAACCATTTTGTCGCCAGCGCTTAAAAAGCCCGTCACATTCACTGGGCTGTGACTCGCCAACCGTCCAAATATCGGTTACCTGCGAGAGTATTGCTTTTTTAGGCGCACCAAGATCAAGCTGATAACTAAGGTGGGTACAACTAAGCTCAGTGTCAGAGGTTTCACGGTAGTTTTTAATAAATGCTGCTTTTTTATTTCTGCGCTTTAAATAATTTAACCATGCTTTGCGCACTGGCCACTCTAATGGCGTGTGTTCATAAATAGTGAGGAAGTTTTCTATTTCTGTTTGGTGTTTTAAACTGGGGTAGCGCTGCCAAAAGGCTTTTTCTACATAGGGCTTAAGTGGGTGAGACAATGAGTCTACCGCTTCTTTAAAGCTATTGTAATCGCCATAGCGGGCTTGTTTTTCTGCATCTAAAAATGCATCAAGTTCGGTATTTGCGTTGGCAGAGGGAAAAGATAAAAATAGAGTCGCTGCCGCTACGCTTAATAAATATTTTTTCATAATGTCCTTTAGGGCATAGTTACCTTCAAGGCTGACAAGAGTGTGGCTATGGGTAAATAAAAAACAGCGCAGGCACTGTAACTCTATTTTATTTACTTTGATAAAACCCAAGCTATAAACACCAAGACAGCGCAATAAAATGAATAAAAAAAACTTTCAAACCCACCTTAGCACCAAACCAGCTATATTTTAACCAGACGTTTGTAACCAAGATAAATTTTTCGTTGCATTTTTAAATTAAAGCAAGCACACTGGTCTGAATATGAACTCATCGTACCAGTCTTAGTTCATCAACTAGGGAGAATAATAATGTTATATAAAAGCGATTCCTTTGAAGTTAGCTTCGTGAAGGAAAACATCGCCGAGTTTAAGTTTTGTGCTACAGGTTCTGTAAACACATTATCTCAACAAACTCTTTCAGATTGCGCGGCAGCATTAAAAGAATTAGCCGCTAACACTGATATTAAAGGCATGATTTTTACCAGTGATAAAGACCACTTTATTATTGGTGCCGATATCTTCGAATTTTTACCTACTTTTACTAAGCCTGAAGCAGAATTAGTAACGTGGATCAAAGATGCAACTGACGTTTTTGATGCAATTGAAGACTTACCATTCCCAACACTCAGTGTTATAAACGGCTTGGCGCTTGGCGGCGGCTGTGAGTGGGCACTTGCTACCGATTATCGTGTTGCAAGTGACTCAGCAAAAATGGGCTTACCAGAAGTTAAATTAGGCATAATGCCTGGTTTTGGCGGTACAGTGCGCCTTCCGCGCATTATTGGTGCCGATAACGCGATGATGTGGATCACCACAGGTAACGAAAATCGCGCTGCTGACGCCCTTAAAGTAGGTGCATTTGACGCGGTAGTTAGTGCCAACAAACTACAAGAGTCAAGTTTAGCAACACTAGAATTAGCGATTGCTGGCAAGCTAGATTGGCAAGCAAAACGTGCTGTAAAATTACAGCCGCTTAAATTAAACCGTGTTGAGCAAGGCATGAGCTTTGCAATGGCAGAAGGTATGGTAATGGGTAAAACCAAAGGCCACTATCCTGCTCCAGTTATGGCAGTTCGCACTATTAAAGCAGCAGCAAACAGCTCACGCGCCGAAGCAATGGCAATTGAAAATGCCAACTTTGCAAAACTAGCACGTACTAGTGAAGCTGCTGCTCAAACGGGTATCTTTTTAGCAGACCAATACATTAAAGGTAAAGCACGTAAATTTGCTAAACACAGCGATGTAGAAATTAAACAAGCGGCAGTATTAGGCGCGGGTATTATGGGTGGCGGTATTGCATACCAGTCTGCTTATAAAGGCACACCAATCATAATGAAAGACATCCAACAGGATGCGCTAGATTTAGGTATGGGTGAAGCATCTAAACTATTAGGTGCAAAAGTGAAGCGCGGCCACATGCCGATGGAAAAAATGCTAGCAACGCTTAGCAAAATCAAACCAACGCTTAACGATGCAGACCTACAAAACGCCAACATTATTGTTGAAGCCGTAGTAGAAAACCCTAAAGTGAAGCAAGCCGTACTTGCTGATCTTGAAAAGAATATGCCAGAAGGCACGGTACTTACGTCAAATACATCGACTATTTGTATCGACCTACTTGCAGAAGCGCTTGATAAGCCAGAAAACTTCTGTGGTATGCACTTTTTCAATCCAGTACCAAAAATGCCATTAGTTGAAATTATCCGTGGTGCAAAAACCTCGGATAAAACGATTAATGCCGTGGTTGATTACGCCCTTAAACTAGGTAAATCACCGATTGTTGTTAACGATTGCCCAGGCTTTTTTGTAAACCGTGTTTTATTCCCTTACTTTGCTGGCTTTAGCAAATTAGTGGTTGAAGGCGCTAACTTTGCAAAAGTAGATAAAGTAATGGAAAACGTGTTTGGCTGGCCAATGGGCCCGGCTTACCTACTTGATGTTGTAGGTATTGATACGGCTTATCATTGTACTGGCGTAATGGCAGACGGTTTCCCTGAGCGTATGGCACGTGCAGATAAAGACCCAGTGACTGTTTTTGCTAACGAAAAACGTTTTGGTCAAAAGAACAAAGCAGGTTTCTATAAGTACGAAACAGATCGTCGCGGTCGTCTTAAAAAGTCACATGACCAAACAGCGATTGAACTACTTGCACCAATTACAGACGCACCAAAAGAATTTGATAAACAAGAAATCATTGACCGTTGTATGATCCCAATGATCAACGAAGTGCTACTTTGTTTACAAGAAGGCATTGTTGCTTCTCCTCAAGAAGCTGATATGGCACTTGTATACGGTGTTGGTTTCCCTCCATTTAGAGGCGGCGCGTTCCGTTACTTAGATCAAACAGGTTTAGCTAACTTTGTAGCAACTGCTGACAAATACGCTCACCTAGGTGCGATTTACCAAGTATCAGAGCACACTCGCAAGTGGGCTGAAGAAGGCCGTGTTTTCTATAAGGTGGAAGGTTAATATCATGAATAATCCAGTAATTGTAGATTGTATCCGCACACCAATGGGTCGCTCAAAAGGCGGCGTATTTAAAAACAAACGTGCGGAAGACTTAAGCGCTCATTTAATGAAAGGCTTATTAGAACGTAACCCGGCAGTTGACCCTGCGTCAATTGACGATATTTATTGGGGCTGTGTACAGCAAACATTAGAGCAAGGCTTTAACGTTGCACGTAACGCATCTCTACTTGCAGGCATTCCACATTCAGTGCCAGCAACTACAGTTAACCGTTTATGTGGCTCATCAATGCAAGCATTGCATGACGCTGCTCGCGCAATTATGACTGGCGCTGGCGACACATACCTAATTGGTGGCGTTGAGCACATGGGTCACGTGCCTATGACTCACGGTAACGACTTTCACCCAGGCTTAGCTACATCAATTGCACAAGCATCTGGCTCTATGGGTTTAACTGCTGAGTACCTTGCTACTATTCACGGCATTAGCCGTGAGCAACAAGATGAGTTTGCTTACCGCTCGCATCAACGTGCACATGCTGCAACAGTTGAAGGCCGTTTCCGCCGCGAAATTTTAGCAATGGAAGGTCACGATGCTGACGGTTCACTTATTCTTGTTGAAGATGATGAAGTAATTCGTCCAGAAACAACAGTTGAAGGTTTATCGCAGCTACGTCCAGTATTTAACCCTGCTACGGGCTCTGTTACTGCGGGTACATCTTCTGCACTTTCTGACGGCGCATCAGCTATGTTAGTAATGAGCGAAGAAAAAGCAAAAGAACTGGGCTTACCAATTCGTGCACGTATTCGCGCTATGGCTGTTGCCGGTTGCGATCCATCAATCATGGGTTACGGCCCAGTACCTGCAAGTAAAAAAGCATTAGCACAAGCCGGTATTACCATTGATGACATTGACGTAGCTGAGCTAAACGAAGCATTCGCAGCACAATCACTACCTGTGCTTAAAGACTTAGGCTTAGCTGATGTAGTTGACGAAAAAGTGAATTTAAACGGCGGCGCTATCGCACTTGGTCACCCTCTGGGTTGTTCGGGTTCACGTATTAGCACCTCGCTTATTCACTTAATGGAAGACAAAAACGCAAAATACGGTTTAGCAACTATGTGTATTGGTTTAGGCCAAGGCATTGCCACTGTATTTGAACGTGTTCAAGACTAATTAGTTTTTAACATGTAAAACCATCTTGGTGATTAAAAGGCGAACTAGCGCAAGTTAGTTCGCCTTTTTTATGCCACCAGCTTTTGCAGGTTTAAAATGAATAATGTGATCGGGTGCATTAAACTTATTTCAGATTATCTATTAATAAGTTGAGCTGTTTTGTTATACGTAAAATAGTTAACCAACAGCTTTATTTACGCTAAACTACCCGACCTAACCAAGCCGCGACTATTTTTACAGGTAATTTTTATGAGCTTTGATAACCCCGATCACCAATTAGATGCCATCGGCCTTCGTTGCCCAGAGCCGGTGATGATGGTACGCGCTGCGATTCGTAAAATGAGCGATGGTGAAACACTGCTTATTATTGCCGACGACCCTTCAACCACCCGCGACATTCCCAGCTTTTGTACCTTTATGGATCACACGCTAGTGGCTAAAGAAGTTGAAGAATCACCGTATAGGTATGTGGTGAAGAAAGGGTTGTAATCAGCTATCAGCTATCAGCTATCAGCTATCAGCTATCAGCTATCAGCTATCAGCTATCAGCTATCAGCTATCAGCTATCAGCTATCAGCTATCAGCTATCAGCTATCAGCTAAAAATTAAAAAACCGTGTTTGTTAAATCAAGCACGGTTTTTTATTTTATATTTAAGCTAACGACTGACTGCTTATAGCTTACAGCTCTTACTTTTTAGTTATCGTTACTTGCGGCTTATCGTAGTCACTAAAATCAATGCTGACTATGTACGACCCTTTGATTGCGGGTGTGTAGCTAAAGTAATTATAAATGGTATTACAATCGGCGCGCGTTGATTGGCCAAGTGTTAGGCTTTGTCCTGATGGCTGTGAATCGCTGTAGCCACAGTTAAAACCTTCACTAAAATCTGCATCGGCTATTTTAAACTCGTACACTTTACCTGGGGTCGAAAATTTAACTTGAGCTTGATAAAGCGCAGGGCCGACTTGTTTAAATTGATATTGAGGTTCTGCATCCCATAATGTGAAATCCCCTCTTAAATAAATACTGCGATCCAATTCTTGCTGCGGCAACACGTCGTTAATCGAAATTTGGCTGGTACAGGCCGTAAGTAAACCAGCCATTGCTAACGTTAAAATTCGTTTTATAGAGATCATCATTTGTATCCTTTGCATACAGTGAATACTAAAAAGCCAGCATAATGCTGGCTTTTTAAATAGCTATAAGCTGTTATTTTTGTAATACAGAAATATCTGCAATTTCTAAAAATAACCCGCTAAGCTGGCTTAAAAGCGCAAGACGGTTTTGCTTAACAGCTTCATCGTCAGCCATTACCATGACATTGTCAAAAAAGTTATCAACACTCTCACGAATGCCTGCTAATTGGCTCAATGCCTCTTGGTAGTTTCCATCGCTGTACAGTGGTGCTAAATCAGTGGCAAATTTTGCAACTTGCGAAGCCAATACTTTTTCAGCATCATCACTGAGTAAGCTCTGATCGACATTGCCTTGGCTTGTAATGTCATTCTTAGCCAGAATATTACTTACACGCTTATTAGCCGCTGCAAGCGATTCTGCGGCGTCTAATGTACGGAAATGACTTACGGCTTTAACTCGGCGATCAAAGTCAACAGGCTTCGTTGGACGTCGCGCTAGTACGGCTTGAATCACATCTACTTCAATGCCTTCGTCTTGATACCAAGCACGGAAGCGCCCTAGCATAAAGTCAAACACATCCGTTGATACATTTAGGTTAGTCAGCTTTTCACCAAACAAGGTTTGTGATTTAGCAACCAGGTCTAAAATATCAAGCGGTAGCTGTTTTTCTACCATGATACGTAATGCACCAATAGCAGCACGACGAAGTGCAAATGGGTCTTTATCACCTTTTGGTGCTTGGCCTATGCCAAAAATACCCACCAGCGTATCAAACTTATCGGCAATGGCGACTGCACAACTGATCACATTAGTTGGTAAGTTATCACCGGCAAAACGTGGCATGTATTGTTCGTTTTGTGCCACTGCAACTTCTTCTGCTTCACCATCGTGACGCGCGTAATGCATTCCCATTACACCTTGTACATCGGTAAATTCCATTACCATTTCGGTCATTAAGTCTGTTTTACTTAATAAGCCTGCACGCGCTGCTAGCTCTTTGTCGGCACCAAGTTGCTCGGCAATGTAACCAGCTAGTTCACTAATACGCTGTGACTTGTCTTTAAGCGTACCAAGTTGTTTTTGGAACAATACACTATCAAGAGATTCTAAACGGCTTTCTAATGTTTTCTTTTTATCTGTTTCAAAGAAGAACTGCGCATCGGCTAAACGCGGGCGCACTACTTTTTCGTTACCAGAAATAACTACACTAGGATCTTTACTTTCGATGTTAGAGACAAACAAAAACTTATTTAAAAGTTTGCCGTCTTGATCTAATAACGGAAAGTATTTCTGATCGTCTTTCATGGTGTAAATAAGCGCTTCAGCAGGTACATCTAAAAATGCTTCTTCAAATGTGGCTGTTAGCGTTACTGGCCATTCTACCAATGAAGTAACTTCTTCAAGTAAGTCTTCATCCATAGCAACAACGGCATTAACTGCTTTGGCTGCATCTTCTATTTGCGCGCGAATCTGTGCTTTACGCTGTTCGAAGTCAGCAACAACGTAAGCTGATTTAAGTACATCAAACACATCATCAGCATGATCAATGCTAATTTTTTCAGGGTGATGAAAACGATGGCCTTGCAGTTGATTACTCACTTGCTTACCAAGAATTTCACCCTCAACCAATTCACTACCGAATAAAATAGTTACCGTATGCACAGGGCGAATAAATTGTGTTTTATTCGCACCCCAACGCATTGGTTTAGGGATAGGTAGTTTAGCGAGCGCTTTGCTTATAGCGTCGGTCATTAACGTTTTGGTTTCTTGCCCTGCTACTTTAGCAATGTGCAATAACCATGCGCCCTTATCTGTTTCTAGTGTTTGCGCATCTTTTACTTCAATACCACAACCACGAGCCCAACCCATGGCTGCTTTAGTTGGGTTACCCTCAGCATCAAAAGCGGCTTTAGTTGCAGGGCCACGTTTTTCAACTTCTTTGTCTTGTTGTTTAGCTTCAAGTGCTTTTACTTGTAAACCTAAACGACGTGGCGATGCATACCAGTTCACACCTTGGTGACCTAGTTCTAGACTTTCTAATTCTGCTGTTAAGTTTGCAGCAAAGGCTTCGGCTAATTTACGAAGTGCTTTTGGTGGCAACTCTTCGGTGCCAATTTCTACTAATAAATTTTCTGCTGACATGCTTACTTATCCTTACACAGCGGGAAACCAAGTGCTTCACGTGCATCGTAATAACTTTGTGCACACGCTTTTGATAACGCACGAACGCGTAAAATATAACGTTGACGCTCGGTTACTGAAATAGCATGGCGTGCGTCTAATAAGTTAAATGCGTGCGATGCTTTCATTACTTGCTCGTAGGCTGGTAATGGTAGGCTTGCTTCAATTAGCTTTTGGCTCTCAGCTTCACATTTATCAAACTGTTCAAATAAGTCGGCTACGTTTGCATGTTCAAAGTTATAGGTTGATTGCTCAACTTCATTTTGATGGAACACATCACCGTAAGTTACGCGCCCAAATGGACCGTCTGCCCATACAAGGTCGTAAATGCTATCTACGCCTTGAATGTACATTGCTAAACGCTCTAGGCCGTAAGTAATCTCACCCGTTACCGGTGAGCATTCTAAACCGCCCACCTGCTGGAAGTAAGTAAACTGCGTTACCTCCATACCATTTAACCAAATTTCCCAACCTAGGCCCCACGCACCTAATGTAGGTGATTCCCAGTTATCTTCTACAAAGCGAACTTCGTCAGTTAGGGTATCAATACCTACAGCAGCTAAAGAACCTAAGTAAAGCTCTTGAATATTGTCTGGTGATGGCTTTAACACAACTTGGAATTGGTAGTAATGTTGTAAGCGGTTTGGATTCTCACCGTAACGACCATCGGTAGGACGACGACACGGTTGAACGTATGCGCTCGACATTGGCTCTGGGCCAATTGATTTTAAAAATGTTTGCGGGTGAAATGTCCCTGCGCCCACTTCCATGTCAAGTGGTTGAATAATGACACAGCCTTGCTGTGCCCAATAATCCTGTAAAGCCAGGATCAAACCTTGAAAGGTTTTAACGTCATATTTTTGCATATTTGGCTTTTTACTATCTGAGAAGTAGCGTGAAAATTACCCTCAGTATACCTTGTGCACACTCAGGTTTTAAGCAGTTTGTGCGTTTGAAAAAATAAAAAAGGAGCCTAAGGCTCCTTTTTTGTGATTACGATAATGTTTTATACGTCTAAGTTAACCACACGCAGTGCGTTCGTTTCAATAAACTCACGACGCGGCTCAACTTGATCGCCCATTAAAGTGGCAAATAATTGATCCGCTGCAACAGCATCTTCAATTGTTACTTGCAACATACGGCGTGCGCTAGGATCCATGGTGGTTTCCCAAAGCTGATTTGGATTCATTTCACCCAGTCCTTTATAGCGTTGAATGTAGATCCCGCGCTTAGACTCTGCGATCAACCATTCCAATGCATCCACAAAGTTATCAACAGGTTTTGTTTTCTCACCACGTTGGATATATGCACCCTCTGTGATGATATTAGCAATGTTTTTACCTGTTACAGCAATGCGTTGGTAGTCTCTTGATGTAATAAAGTCATAATGAAGTACGTGTGCTTTATCCACACCATGCTGACGAATATTCACAACTGGATAATACAAGTTACGCTCTGTATCGTGCTCAGTTCCCGCATGGAAAATAGTTGCATCTTCATCACGTTCAATTAAGTCATCAACCAGCTCTTTAGTCCAAGCAATTACCTTAGCTTCGTCTGAAAGGTCTTTTTTTTTCAGCTCACTTTGGTAAATCAAACGGTTCATAACTGTGTTCGGATACTTACGCTTTAAGCGCTCGATAACTTTAACCGTGTTTTGATAATCGTGAACAATTGACTCTAATGCTTCACCATCAACCGCTTCAGCACTATCACTAGTGTACAGTGCTGCATTGCTTAGCGCTAAAGATGTAAGGTAATCAACTAATGCTGGATCATCTTTAATATAACGCTCTTGCTTGCCTTTTTTCACTTTATAAAGTGGAGGCTGAGCAATATAAATATAACCACGTTCAACAATTTCCGGCATTTGACGATAGAAGAATGTTAGTAGCAAAGTACGAATGTGAGAACCATCCACGTCGGCATCGGTCATGATTATGATACGGTGATAACGTAATTTCTCAGGGTTATATTCGTCACGGCCAATACCACAACCTAGTGCAGTAATTAGCGTTGCCACTTCTTGTGAAGAAAGCATTTTATCAAAACGTGCTTTTTCTACGTTTAAGATTTTACCTTTAAGCGGAAGAATCGCTTGATTCTTACGGTTACGACCCTGCTTGGCTGAACCGCCAGCTGAGTCACCCTCCACTATGTATAGTTCAGATTGGGCTGGATCTTTTTCTTGGCAATCCGCTAGTTTACCCGGTAAACCAGCTAAATCCATAGCACCTTTACGGCGGGTCATTTCACGTGCTTTACGAGCGGCTTCACGCGCGCGTGCTGCATCAATAATTTTGCCAACAACAATTTTTGCATCCATTGGGTTTTCTAATAAAAACTCAGTGAATTTTTCAGCCATTGCTTGCTCTACAGCAGACTTAACTTCACTAGATACTAGCTTGTCTTTTGTCTGTGATGAGAATTTAGGATCAGGAACTTTAACACTAACAACAGCCGTTAAGCCTTCACGAGCATCATCGCCCGTTGCGTTACTTGTTGTTTTAGCCTTTTTGTTAAAGCCTTCTTTTTCCATGTAGTTATTAAGCGTACGTGTTAGCGCAGATCTAAAACCGGCTAAGTGCGTACCACCATCACGTTGTGGAATGTTATTAGTAAAACAGTAAATGTTTTCTTGGAATGCATCATTCCATTGCATTGATACTTCTACACTAATACCGTCTTCTTCACGTTCGTGAGTAAAGTGGAATACCCCTTTGTGTACAGGCGTTTTATTACGGTTTAAGTATTCAACGAACGCTCTAATACCACCTTCGTATTTAAAATGGTCACTCTTATTTTCTTCGCGCTCATCATTTAAAATGATGCTCACACCTGAGTTCAAAAACGATAACTCGCGTAAACGCTTAGCTAAAATATCGTAATGGAAATCTAGGTTAGTAAACGTTTCTGCACTTGGCCAAAAACGTAACTCAGTACCGGTTGTTTCAGAATCACCAATAGCTGCAAGTGGTGCATCTGGAACACCCATAGTGTAAAACTGCTCGTAAAGTTTACCTTCACGACGAATAGTTAGTTTTAACTTTTCTGATAATGCATTTACTACCGATACACCAACACCGTGTAAGCCACCTGATACTTTATAAGAGTTATCATCAAACTTACCACCAGCGTGTAATACCGTCATAATAACTTCAGCTGCAGATACACCTTCTTCTTCATGTATAGAAGTAGGAATACCACGGCCGTTATCTCTTACAGATACCGAACCGTCTAAGTGAATTGTGACAAATATATCATCACAGTGACCGGCTAAGGCCTCATCGATAGAGTTATCAACGACCTCAAACACCATGTGGTGTAAGCCCGTACCATCATCGGTGTCCCCTATATACATACCAGGACGCTTTCTTACTGCATCTAATCCTTTAAGTACTTTAATACTCGACGAATCATAATTCTCAGACATGGTTAATCCCACTTATCTTGTTATTAGGTTGCCATGTTTCACGTGGAACATTTTTAGTTCTCGTTTCATGGGTTCCACCACAGCAGAAATACTTTCAGATAAAATTGAAGAAATAAATATTTGAGAACTGCAATGAGTCAATAACTGACCCACTTTCTCTTTTGTATCTTCGCTTAGCTCTGAAGGTAAATCATCTATTAGCAATATAGATTGCTTATCTGTCTCTGACTCAATTAAACTATTTTGCGTTACTTTTAACGCATACAACAATAGCTTTAACTGCCCGCGTGAGAATACATTCTCAACACTGCTGCCAGCGACACTAAAACTAAAATCAGCCTTATGAGGGCCTTTACTAGTAAAGCCTTGGCGAGCATCTCGCTCAAAGCTTTGCTCTAACGCATCAGAAAGAGATTCGGTCTCTTTCCAGCCTGCATTAAAGCTAATTTCTAGATCGCGTATTAGCGTTAATTCTGCACACATTTTATCAAAAAACTGCTGCTTAAACCTAGTTATATACGCGATTCTTAATTTATTTATTTGTTCAGCCAGTCTAACAAATTCTTTGTCCCAAAACTTGATTTGGTCAAAATAATTCTTAGGCTTAGATTTCAACAATGCATTGCGCTGTTTTAGCACTTTATTAAACGATTGCCATAAGAAAAAAAACTCATGTTCCACGTGGAACAAACCTAAGTCTAAAAATTTTCTGCGCTCTTTAGGGCCACCAAAAAATAATGAATAGCTTTCTGGTGTAATAACTTGCACTGGCATAAGTTGAGCAAGTTCAGATACTTTTCGACTCGCCTTACCCTGTATTTTTAAATTGGTTTCACCCGTTTGGGTTTTACTTATCCCTATTGGAATAGATAAATCGTGTAACGCTTTGCGGCCATGAATAACAAACTGATCTTGTTGATGAGCGATGATGCTTTTATGTTTAGAGGTTCGGAAAGATTTGCCGTGAGAAAGGTAATAAATAGCCTCTAAAAGGCTGGTTTTTCCGCTGCCGTTTTCACCATAAATTATATTAACGCCGTTAACTGGTTCTAGCGTCAGTGCCTCAATATTACGAAAATATTTGAGGCTCAAATGACTTAAGCTCATTATATATTTATAATCTTATAAACGCATTGGCATAACAACGTACATAGCTTCTTCATCGCCGGCACCTTCTATAAGTGCACTACTGTTTGAATCGGCAAGGGTAAATAATACATCTTCGGTTTTTAATGTATTTAATACATCTAATACATAAGAGACATTAAAGCCTATTTCTAGGTCATCACCCTCGTACATTACTTCAACCACTTCTTCAGCTTGCTCTTGCTCTGGGTTGTTGGCTGTAATTTTTAATAAACCGTTTGATAAATTTAAGCGTACACCACGAAACTTTTCGTTCGATAAAATCGACACACGCTGAAAAGCATTACGAAGCCATTCACGATTCGCGGTAATTACCTTATCGCCACCGCGCGGTAAAACACGACGGTAATCAGGGAATCGACCATCAACTAATTTACTCGTAAAGGTAAATTCAATATCAATAATACGAATGTGGTTGGCACCAAACTGAATAGTTACCAGCTCTTGATCAGCAACCATTAGACGCATAATTTCTTGTACGCCTTTGCGCGGTATAATTAATTGGCGCTGTGTATTTAACGACTGACCTAGTTGTTTTTGTGCAATAGCTAAACGATGCCCATCAGTGGCAACTGTTTTTATGTCGCTGTTATCAACTTCAAACGACATGCCGTTTAAGTAATAACGCACATCTTGGTTTGCCATTGAGAAGTGTGTGCTTTCAAGTAATTTACGTAATTCTAAACGCGTTAGTTGAAACTCAACTTCACCATCCCACTGCTCTAAATTAGGAAAATCTTCAGCAGCTAAAGTGGTCAATGAAAAACGACTTTTCCCACTGGTTAAAAGTAACTGATGGTCTTGCAAGCTTAAAGTAAGATCAGAACCATCCGGTAAACTTTTACAAATATCGAGTAATTTTTTAGCCGGTAATGTGAGTTTAGTATCGGCAACATCGTCACCTACAAATACACTCGCCACTAACTCAATTTCAAGGTCTGTCCCTGTCATTGAAAGCTGGCCATTTTCTACCACGAGCAATACGTTAGATAAAATAGGTAACGTATGCTTGCGCTCAATGGCACCCGATACTTGTACCAATGGTTTTAAAAATTGTTCTCTTGATATTGTTATTTGCATAATAAAGTCAGCCCTAAGATGACAATGTTCTTATTAAGTTTTGGTAATCTTCTTTAATCTCGTGGCTTTCGTCACGTAATGATTTAACTTTGCGACACGCGTGCAGTACTGTTGTATGGTCACGCCCACCAAAAGCATCCCCAATCTCAGGTAAGCTGTGATTAGTGAGTTCTTTAGATAATGCCATGGCTACTTGGCGAGGCCTTGCTATAGAGCGGCTACGGCGCTTAGACAGTAAATCAGATACACGTATTCTATAGTATTCAGCAACCGTACGTTGAATGTTGTCGATGGTGACTAGTTTGTCTTGCAGCGCTAATAAATCACGCAGTGCTTCTTTTACAAAGTCGATAGATATTGGGCGGCCGGTAAAGTTTGCGTTAGCAATTACACGGTTTAATGCCCCTTCAAGTTCACGTACGTTTGAACGTAATTTTTTCGCAATAAAAAATGCCACTTCATGCGGTAAGTTAATTTTACTTTGCTGGGCTTTTTTCATCAAAATAGCAACGCGTGTTTCAAGCTCTGGCGGCTCAATCGCGATGGTTAATCCCCAACCAAAACGAGATTTAAGGCGATCTTCAACCCCTTCAATCTCTTTAGGGTAACGGTCAGAGGTTAAAATAATTTGTTGGTTACCTTCTAATAATGCATTAAAGGTATGAAAGAATTCTTCTTGAGAACGTTCTTTATTAGCAAAAAATTGAATGTCATCAATCATTAATGCATCAACACTACGGTAATAACGCTTAAACTCTTCAATCGCATTATTTTGCAGTGCTTTAACCATGTCTTGAACGAAACGTTCTGAATGCATGTAAACAATTTTAGCATCGGGCTTATTGGCCATAATACCGTTGCCTACCGCATGTAATAAATGCGTCTTACCTAAGCCTGTACCACCGTAAATAAATACAGGGTTAAATGCAGAGCCAGGGTTGTCTGCTACCTGAGTGGCAGCCGCTTTTGCTAATTGGTTAGATTTACCCTCAACAAAGCTATCAAAGGTATAGTTTTCTTTAATGTTTGATTTATAACCAGATTTAGGAGCTGGTTCTACAACCGGTTTTTGTTCTCGAGGTGGTTGTTTTGCCGTTGATTGCGTGCTTGGGGCTGATTGTGTTTCAACCACCGGTGCAGCTTGTGCATTTAATAGCGGCTTACTACCTACATCAAAGCGTAACTCGGGTGCTTCTACACCACAAATTTCTACCAATAATTCATTTATTCTATTTAAGTACTTCTCTCTCACCCAATCAAGTACGAAACGATTAGGCGCATAAATCGTCAAGGTATCTTCGGTACTTTCTGCTTGAAGTGGTCTGACCCACATACTGAATTGCTGCGAAGGCAATTCATCTTGCAATACATATAAACAACTTTGCCAAACCGACAGATACACAGTAAAACTCCCAGAGATATAATTTTTATTCCCGCACATCAATAATGATTCAAAAATCACACCTGTATTGCGTTTAAATGGCTCAATAAGCAGCCCAAGACCGACTATTATGAATGCACTTTATCCACAAGTAAAAGATTGATTTTTGTAAAATTGTTGATATCGATGTATAAATATAATAACAGACTGATTTAAATAGCTTTTTATTTTAAAGCTTGATTAGAGATCATAACAAAACTGGCAGCAGATCGCGACCACAATTTACGATCTAATTTACTTTTCCCATGCTTTTATTCACTTTTTATACAGGGGCTGTGGAAAACTTCTTATTTATGATGATCCTATCGGATCATGAAAATTGATCATAAATAAACATGCTTTACGCACTCTATTATGATTGACTTTTCGTCACTTCATCTATAATATCTCGCGCTCGCAATGGCACCTGTGCCAGGATCGCGACCTGCATAGGATGTTTTAACTTTAACCGATCGGATGAGATTGTTATGAAAAGAACTTTTCAACCTAGCGTTTTAAAACGCAAACGTACACACGGTTTCCGTGCTCGTATGGCAACTGTAAATGGCCGTAAAGTATTAGCTCGTCGCCGTGCTAAAGGCCGCAAAGTTCTTTCTGCTTAATTTATAAGTGGAAGACTTTAGCTTTGGCAGGGAGTTACGTCTGTTAACTCCCTCGCATTACTCTCGCATATTTAACGAACCCGCTCGGGCTGCAACTCCTTTCTTTACCTTATTAGCAAAACCAAGTGACCAGTCAAAACCTAGGTTAGGCCTTACTGTTGCTAAAAAACGTGTAAAAAAGGCATGTCAACGAAACCGAATTAAACGTCTTGCTCGCGAAAGTTTTCGTTTAAATCAACACACACTCGATAATATTGATATTGTGTTGATGGTTAAAAGTGGCATTGATGAACAGTCTAATGAAGAATTAACCAAACAACTTACAAAGCTGTGGCGTAAGATTAATGAACGCTGCAAACCTGGTGCCCCTAAACCGCCACCATTTAAAAAACGCCCAAACAAATCAGCTAAATCGACTAAACAAACCCAATAGCAATAGAATTACAGGGTTAATTAAGGTATCTTTAGCTCACCTTTTAATCATGCGTTTAAAATCTCATAGTGAGTCTTTAAATACATGGTATCTATTCACTAAACATAACGTAGGGGCATGTACAACATGAGGTTACTTAAACCACTTGCTGCTTTACCAACACGTTGTTTAGTTTTATTTATCCGCGGTTATCAAAAGTGGATTAGCCCGCTATTAGGTCCGCATTGTCGTTTTAATCCAACATGCTCTAGTTACGCTATTCAAGCAATTAATTTGCATGGATCGGTAAAAGGGAGTTGGTTAGCTGTTAAACGCATATTAAAATGCCATCCTTTACATTCAGGTGGAGACGACCCCGTTCCTGAAAAATTAACCCGTATTAACCACCAACACGAGAAATAAGAGCTGTTATGGAATCGCAACGCACGTTTTTATTCATCGGCCTAATGCTAGTGTCGTTTTTATTATTTCAAGAGTGGAATAATGACTACAACACGCCAAAAGCCGATCCTAGTGCCACTACACAAACACTAAAAGCAAATTCACCAGAATCAGATGATTATGTTCCAGCTTCATCAGACTCAGGTTTACCTGCTTCAACAACTTTAGCTAAACGCGCTGTTATAAATATTACAACAGACGTGTTTAAAGTAAAAATTGACACCAAAGGTGGTGACATTGTTGAAACAGACTTAATTGATTATAAAGAAACCAAAGGCAGTGATGTTCCTTACATGCTACTTGGTGAGTTTGATGGTAAACAATACTTTTCACAAAGTGGTTTAATTGGTTTAAATGGCCCAGATGCATCAGCAAATGGTCGTCCTACTTACCAATCAGAACAAACTTCTTATACTTTAACGGGTGATGAACTTCGTGTTCCTCTTCAGTTTACTGATAGTAACGGTGTAAGTTTCACTAAAACCTATGTATTCAAAAAGGGTCAATATGATGTTGGCTTAGAATATAAAGTTAACAACACCACTAGCTCGCCAGTACAAGTTCAGCTTTACACACAAATAAAGCGTACCGTACAAGAAAAAGGCAGCATGGTTGATCAAAACTATTTAGGGGCTGCATACGGTACTGATGAAGAACCATACGAAAAGTATAGTTTTTCAGATATGGCCGATAAAAACCTAAACATAAACACCCAAGGTGGTTATGTTGCCTTTATACAGCATTACTTTGTAAGTGCTTGGGTACCAATGCAAGATCAAGCAAATACACTTTATAGTTTAATCACTAAAAGTAACGCGGCTATTATTGGTGTTAAAGACGAAGCGGTAAATGTTCAAGCTGGTAGTGAGCAAGTACTTACTGCGACTTATTACATGGGCCCTAAAGAGTCAGATAAACTTGAAGCGATTCACACTGACTTAGACTTAACCGTTGATTACGGTTGGTTATGGTTTATTTCTCAACCTTTATTTGTGCTATTAAAATGGTTACACAGTATTTTAGGTAACTGGGGTGTAGCAATTATTGCCATCACTATTATTGTTAAATCATTAATGTACCCACTGACTAAAGCACAGTACACCTCAATGGCTAAAATGCGTGCATTACAGCCTAAGATGAAGGCGCTAAAAGAAAAGTATGGCGATGATCGTCAAAAATTCGGCCAAGCGACGATGGAAATGTACCGTAAAGAAAAAGTAAACCCTATGGGTGGCTGTTTCCCAATTTTACTGCAAATGCCAATCTTCTTAGCCTTGTTCTATGTATTCTTAGAGTCTACAGAACTTCGTCACGCTGAATTTGTACTTTGGCTAACTGACCTTTCTGCGAAAGACCCATACTACGTATTACCAATCTTATTTGGTGCGAGTATGTTTATAACGCAAAAACTACAACCTATGACGGTTACCGATCCAATGCAGCAAAAAATGATGACCTTTATGCCGGTTATCTTCTCTGTGTTCTTCTTATGGTTCCCATCTGGTTTAGTACTTTACTGGTTAGTGTCTAACCTTATCTCTATTGTCCAGATGTTAATCATCTACCGTGGCATGGAAAAGAAAGGTATTAAAGTAAGGGGCGATTAATCCTCCCTACTTATATAAAGGCGACTTAGGTCGCCTTTTTTATTGCCAATTTTTTATAACAGCATTCGCGAGTGCCTATTTGATAGGTTACAATACCGCCATTACGTTATTTAAGTTGGCAAATAAACCGCATGATAAATCACGATACAATTGCAGCACAAGCCACTGCCCCAGGCCGAGGCGGTGTTGGTATTATTCGCGTTTCAGGAAACCTAGCCAAACAGGTTGCTGAAAAAATAATTGGCAAAGTCCCTAAAGTTCGCTTTGCCGACTACGTGCCTTTTAATAACCTTGCAGGGGATCAGCTTGACCAAGGTATTGCAATTTACTTTGCCGGCCCACACTCATTTACCGGTGAAGACGTACTCGAACTTCAAGGCCATGGTGGCCCTGTTGTCCTTGATATGCTACTTAAAGAAATAAGTAAAATAGACGGTGTACGTTTAGCAAAGCCTGGTGAATTCTCTGAGCGTGCGTTCATGAACGACAAGCTTGATTTAACTCAAGCTGAAGCTATTGCAGATTTAATTAATGCAACCAGTGAGCAAGCGGCTAAAAGCGCCCTACAGTCACTTCAAGGCCAATTCTCTAAGCACATAGAAACCTTAGTAGAAAAAGTCATTCACTTACGTATGTATGTAGAAGCGGCTATTGATTTTCCTGATGAAGAAATCGATTTTTTATCAGACGGAAAAGTCGGCGGTGATTTGAATGCCATTATTGAGCAGCTTAATGCCGTAACCAATCAAGCCAAACAAGGTAGCATAATGCGCGAAGGTATGCGTGTCGTTATTGCAGGTCGTCCTAATGCAGGTAAATCAAGCTTACTTAATGCATTAGCAGGGCGAGAAGCGGCCATCGTAACTGAAATAGCTGGCACCACTCGTGACGTATTACGTGAGCATATACATATAGATGGTATGCCACTGCATATAATCGACACCGCAGGCTTACGAGAAAGCCCAGATAAAGTTGAGCAAATAGGTATTGAACGTGCCTGGGATGAAATAAACCAAGCCGATCGGGTATTATTTATGCTTGATGGTACCGATACAACTGATACCGATCCACATGCTATTTGGCCTGAATTTATGGCTAAATTACCCCAAGGTATGGGCGTAACCGTGATCAGGAATAAAGCCGATTTATCTGGTGATACGGTTGGTATGGATCAAGAGCAACAATATCCGGTCATCAGTTTAAGCGCTAAAAATGCTGACGGTATAGAACTAGTGCGTGAGCACTTAAAAGCCTGCATTGGTTTTGATGGTGCCACAGAGGGCGGGTTTATGGCACGCCGTCGTCACTTAGATGCACTGGAACACGCAGCCTATCACTTAGATACCGGTAAAACACAATTAGAGATGCACGTGGCCGGTGAAATCCTCGCTGAAGAACTGCGTTTAACACAGCAGTATCTTAACGAAATAACTGGTGAATTTACTTCTGATGATTTGCTTGGCAAAATTTTCAGCTCGTTCTGTATCGGTAAATAGTTGAACTAATAATTTAATCATTAAGGGCACCTAGGTGCCCTTTTTAATGTCCTACTATTTTTAATATCGACTCGCCAAAATGTATTTTAATAACTCACTTTAAAAACCAAACAGACTAAAAAATATAGCTAAATTGCACCAATATTAGCCTCCATTCATGTTTAAAAATGTGTTTAAGGCAGATGAGCTAAACCTATAATCACACCAAACAACAGATAAACTACCTACATTAATAGTAAAAAATTAAGCTTATTCCGCCTTAAAAGAGAACCTATTACATTAGCTTTTCAAGCTGGGGCATAGGTAATTATCAAACCATAAAAATAAAACGTACCTAAAAAGTAAGTTTGATCGCCCACTCCACCAGCAAAATATAGTTAATTTCTTAGTTTAAATTGATGAAAATTATTTTTTTGCAGATCAGTTATCCACAATTGGGGTTTTATTGCCTTGAAAATGAGTTAAAAGCGATAAAAAGTAAAAATATGCTGTGTTTAAATAAGCTAAATAGCGATTTTTAGAAAATAAAAATGGATTTTTAGTCTGATCTGCATAAATAGATCATTTTTTAAAATTATTTTCGATCCCAACTTTAAGTTATCAACATGCTTTGTATCCACACTAAGATCAACACGCCTTTATCTATAAATTTGTACTAGCTGGTGGTTAACACTCAATATAAAATCAATAACTTAGCAAATTATTAATAATATTGGTTTTTAGTTAAGCAGAGCTTTCCCCAACCTTATCAACAACTTGATCAGAAGATTACATTTAAAGATATTTTGTTAAATCATTAATAATCAATAAGTTAAGCAAGCAGTTAATACCAAGGCTTAAATTACCACAAAAATAGTTATACAAAATAACACTCTTAACTTTACTGTTATACTCACTGAGCTATCATAGGCAGCAATTAAAACTAATAGTGATCAGCCATATTCATGAGTTCAGTAAATATTATCGTTGGTAGTCAAATGGGATCCGCCGAGTACGTTGCAGAGCAGTTAAATGATGCACTTAACAACCAAGGGATTAATAGCCAACTACATGATCAACCTGAATTTAATGAAATAGATCAACAAAATACTATTTGGTTAGTTTGTACATCAACCTACGGTGCGGGTGATTACCCTGACAACCTGATTGGTTTTATCGAACAAGTATCTCAAGTGGATGATCTTTCACATTTAAAGTATTCGGTTATTGCACTTGGCGATACTAGTTACGACACTTATAACCTTGCAGGGCGTAATGTAGATACTCTTTTAAGCCAAAAAGGCGCTGTAAAAGTAGCACAACGTTTAGAGCTTAATATTCTTGATGAAGCACTGCCCGAAGATACGGCCTTAGCTTGGTTAGACTCATGGATAGCACAGACAGGTTTAAAATAGAAAGATCAAGCGAAAAGTTATAAATAAAGTTACCCACAATTTGCTAATAATTTAATAAGTTTTGTGGATAAACACTGATTAAACTGCTTTTTTAGCCATGCTTATCCATGGGATAAGATCGAGACTTGATCGGCCTGTGTATAACAGCCTGTTTTGATCAGAGCTTATTTGCCTGAAGATCCGATCATACTAACACCTTTAGATCCGATCTAATTATATGTTTTTAATCATGATCTAAAGCTTATCAACAGAAAACCCGATCAGTAGTAGTAATAGTATTAAAAGATCTCTTTAAAAGATCCTTTATATTATTAGAGATCACTTACTTAGATCTTGAGCACTGTTTAATCATTTATCTTCTGCTAATTTCTAGGTAGAATACGCTCCCTTTTGAAGTTTACTGGTTTGATTTAAGTAGGATCCCATTAATGATTTTTCACGAAAATTTTGACGTTATCGTAGTAGGTGGTGGACATGCAGGCACTGAAGCCGCATTGGCAGCTGCCCGTATGGGGATGAATACCCTGCTGCTGACTCACAATATGGATACCCTTGGTCAAATGTCTTGTAACCCAGCAATTGGTGGCATTGGCAAAGGCCATCTGGTTAAAGAAATTGATGCCCTAGGTGGCGCAATGGCGCAAGCTATTGACAAAGGCGGGATCCAATTCCGCACGCTGAATTCTTCTAAAGGCCCTGCTGTACGAGCGACGCGTGCACAAGCGGATCGTGCCTTGTACAAAGCGGCTATTCAAAACACACTTCAAAACCAAGAAAACTTAAAGATTTTTCAGCAATCATGTGATGATCTAATCGTTGAAAATGATCGTGTAACCGGTGTGGTGACACAAATGGGTTTACGTTTTAGTGCACCTAGTGTGGTACTAACCGTGGGTACATTCTTAGGCGGTCAAATTCATATCGGCCTTGAAAATTTCAAAGGTGGCCGAGCTGGCGATCCGCCTTCAATTGCCTTAGCTGATCGCTTACGTGAATTACCATTTAGAGTAGATCGTTTAAAAACCGGCACGCCACCGCGTATTGATGCCCGGACTGTTGATTTTAGTAAAATGCAAGAACAACCAGGTGATGCACCAACACCGGTATTCTCATTTATGGGTAAACAAAGCGACCATCCACAACAAATTCCGTGTTACATCACTTACACCAATGAAAAAACACATGATGTTATTCGCAAAAACTTACATCGCTCACCTATGTACTCAGGTGTTATCGAAGGAATAGGCCCACGTTACTGTCCGTCCATTGAAGATAAAATTGTCCGTTTTGCTGATAAAGATAAACACCAGATATTTGTAGAGCCAGAAGGTTTAACGTCATACGAGTTATACCCTAACGGTATTTCAACTAGCTTACCGTTCGATGTGCAGTTAGAAATTGTGCAATCGATCACCGGCTTTGAGAACGCACATATTTGTCGTCCTGGCTATGCTATTGAATATGACTTTTTTGATCCACGCGATTTAAAACAATCATTAGAAACAAAGTTTATTGATGGCTTATTTTTTGCTGGTCAAATTAATGGTACTACCGGTTACGAAGAAGCGGGTGCGCAAGGTCTGATCGCAGGTATGAATGCAGCATTACAAGTACAAGGTAAAGAGTCGTGGACACCACGTCGTGATGAAGCCTATGTTGGCGTACTGATTGATGACTTAGCAACACTGGGTACAAAAGAACCGTACCGTATGTTTACTAGCCGCGCTGAATACCGTTTGCTACTTCGTGAAGATAACGCTGATATTCGTTTAACTGAAAAAGGTCGTGAACTAGGTTTAGTTAACGATGAACGTTGGCAAGCATTCAACGAAAAAATGGAAGTGATCGCTAAAGAGAAACAGCGTATTAAAGATACCTGGATCCATAAAGATCATGCCATGGTTAATAAAGTAAACGAATTACTAAAAACCCCACTTGTGCGTGAAGCCAGCTTAGAAGAATTACTGCGTCGTCCAGAAGTGCGTTATAACGACTTGATGGCGATCGAAGGACTCGGATCTGAGTTCACTAATCAGGCCGCCCTAGAACAGGTTGAAATTCATACAAAGTACGCAGGTTATATCGCGCGTCAACAAGATGAGATCAATAAGCAGCTTCGTCATGAAGAAACAATCTTACCAAAAGAGTTTGATTATAAAACCGTCTCTGGTTTATCAAACGAAGTAGTTGCAAAGCTAATTGATGCTCGTCCAGACACTATCGGCCAAGCTTCGCGTATTTCTGGTATCACCCCAGCGGCGATTTCGCTATTATTAGTGTATCTGAAGAAGCAAGGCTTGTTACGCAAAACTGCGTAACGGTAAAGGTACATTGTGTTACAGCAACAATTAACAACTTTGTTAGCGCAAACTGATATTGCGCTAACACAAAAACAACAGCAACAACTTGTCCGCTATGTTGAATTACTCGATAAGTGGAATAAAGCCTATAACTTAACCTCGGTACGTTTGCCTCAAGAAATGATGGTTAAACATATAATGGATAGCTTAGTTGTTGCTCCTCACTTGACCGGTCATCATTATATTGATGTTGGCACAGGTCCTGGTTTACCGGGCATAGTGTTAGCTATTGCCTTACCTGAAACGCAGTTTGTATTATTAGATAGTTTAGGTAAACGTGTACGTTTTTTAATGCATGTTAAACATGAGCTTGGTCTTGATAATGTCACCCCGGTGCAGTCAAGAGTTGAAGAATATCAACCAAGTGTTAAATTAGATGGCGTACTAAGTCGTGCATTTGCATCGTTACAAGATATGATTGACTGGTGCTCGCACTTAATTGATCATTCAGGTAAGTTCATTGCACTTAAAGGGGTATTTCCAAGTGAGGAATTAGACTCACTCCCTACAGGTGTTAAGTTTGAGCAAAAAATTGCATTAGAAGTACCGGATTTAGATGCACAACGACATTTAATAATTCTTTCTAAAGACTAGGGATCAGAGACACTGTGGCAAAAGTCATCGCATTAGCAAATCAAAAAGGTGGAGTAGGTAAAACTACCACTGCCGTTAATCTCGCTGCATCTATGGCTGCAACGAAGCGTAAAGTGCTGTTAATAGATCTCGATCCGCAAGGCAATGCGACCATGGGCAGTGGCGTCGACAAATATGGTGACGTCCCTACTATCTATGACTTGCTCATAGAAGATAAGCCTATTGATGAAGTGATTATTAAAGAAACCTCAGGCGAATATCATATGATTGCTGCAAACGGTGATGTGACCGCTGCAGAAGTTAAGCTGATGGAATTATTTGCGCGAGAAGTACGTTTGCGTAACGCGCTTGAAAAAATACAAGATCAGTATGAGTTTATTTTTATAGACTGCCCGCCTTCTTTAAATATGTTAACCGTTAATGCCATGGCTGCTGCCGATTCTATTTTAGTACCTATGCAATGTGAATATTATGCATTGGAAGGATTAACAGCGTTAATGGACACGATTACGCAACTTGCTAAGTTAGTTAACCCTAACTTACAGATTGAAGGCATACTTCGTACTATGTACGATCCGCGTAATCGACTAGCAAATGATGTATCAGAACAATTAAAACAACATTTTGGCGATAAAGTATACCGTACGGTGATCCCACGTAATGTTCGACTTGCAGAAGCCCCAAGTTTTGGTGCCCCAGCAATGTACTACGATCGAGCATCAAGTGGCGCGAAAGCTTATTTAGCTCTCGCTGGTGAAATGCTACGCAGAAAAGAAAAAACAACTCCCGTTGTCGCCTAACTTTGAGGTAAAAAAATAACATGTCTGCTAAAAAACGAGGTTTAGGCCGAGGACTCGATGCGCTTTTAAGTTCATCTAAACCTGCACCAAGCGAAGGCAAGGAACAGGACAATGCTAACGTAACCAGCGCAGTTGAAAATGCAGCGCAGCCTAGTAACAGTGAGTTACAAAAACTACCGATCGAGCTTTTACACTCAGGTAAGTACCAACCTCGTAAAGACATGTCTGAAGAGGCACTCGAAGAACTCGCCAGTTCGATACGCTCACAAGGAATTATTCAACCTATCGTTGTGCGCCCTGTTGCGCATAACAGCTACGAGATTATTGCTGGTGAACGTCGTTGGCGTGCTGCGCAAATAGCTAAGCTTGAGTTTGTACCCTGTATTATTAAAGACGTACCTGATGAAGCTGCCGTTGCTATTGCTCTGATTGAAAATATTCAGCGTGAAGACTTAAACGCTATGGAAGAAGCGATTGCACTTAATCGGTTGCTTAATGAGTTTGAGTTAACGCATCAACAAGTGGCTGATGCCGTTGGTAAATCACGTACGACCGTGACTAACTTATTACGCTTAAATAATCTAAATAACGATGTAAAAATTTTGTTAGAGCATGGTGACATTGAAATGGGCCACGCACGTTGCCTGTTAGCACTTGAAGGTGAAGTGCAATCAGATGCAGCCCGTTTAGCTGTTGCAAAGGCATTGACCGTTCGCGAAACAGAAAAACTAGTACGCTCTATTTTAGAGCCAGCTCCAGCAAAAGAAGTAATAGAAAAAGACCCAGATGTTAAACAGTTAGAGCAGCAGCTTGCTGATAACCTAGGGGCAAAGGTAGAAATAAATTACAACAAAAAAGGCAAAGGGAAGTTGGTTATTTCTTACACTAATCTTGACGAGTTAGACGGTATTTTAAACCGTATCAATCAAGACTATTCCCACCATTAATTCATTGGATGTCTAAAAAGGGACATTTACAGCGATTTTGTGTTACAAAGCACCTACTCAAGTTGCAAAACTGGCAGGATTAAGTATAATTTCGCCAGTTTTCATACCCTGACAATTAGAGCGTCATAAAGGTTAATTAAAAGTGACTAATAAGTTAGCGAGCCCGTATAGGCTTGCCGCATTAAAATTAATTTGCCTTCAGGGATTTGTAGCCCTTTTAGCTGCACTAATAATTTTTATAGGTTGGGAAACCAATGCCGCACTTTCAGCTCTAGCTGGTGGCGCAGTCGCAGTACTTCCTAACTTTGTATTTGCGCTTTATGCATTCAGATATATGGGTGCAAGTCGAGCAAATCAAGCGTATGCCTCGTTAAAACGCGGCAACGGATTAAAATTTATGCTAACAATCGTTTTGTTTGCACTAATGCTAAAGCTTTATCCGGTAGTACTGCTACCTTTCTTTTGTGCTTATGTGTTGGTGTTGTTTACAGGATTGTTTACACCCGTTTTTTTTAAACATTAACTTTTGGGATATAACATGGCTGCAGAAGAAGTTACTCTATCTAGCCATATTCAGCACCACTTAACCAATGCTAAGATGTGCTCGACCGACGCTGGTCTTGCCTTCAATAAAGCATGTACGGATAGTGGCTTCTGGACATGGCATATAGATACCCTCGCATGGTCTATCGGACTAGGTCTAATATTTTTATGGATCTTCCGTAGTGCCGCAAAAAAATCAACTCTGGGTGTACCTGGAAAACTTCAATGTTTCATTGAAATGGTTGTTGAGTTCGTTGGCGACAACGTACGCGATACCTTCCACGGTAAAAGTAAGCTAATTGCACCATTAGCATTAACAATATTCGTTTGGATATTCTTAATGAACTTAATGGATTTAATCCCAGTTGACTTCCTACCTGCATTTGCTGGCTTTGTTGGCGAAACTGCATTCGGTATGGATTCACACGACGTATACATGAAAATCGTACCAACTACAGATATCAACATGACAGCTGCACTTGCGCTTGGCGTGTTCATTCTAATGATTGGTTACTCTATTAAAATCAAAGGTATCGGCGGTTTTATTAAAGAACTAACACTTCACCCGTTTAGTTCAAACAATACAGCTATGCAGATTCTTTTAATTCCATTCAACCTATTACTAGAGCTTATCGCATTGGTTTCTAAGCCGTTTTCACTGGCTCTGCGTTTGTTCGGTAACTTATATGCAGGTGAGTTAATCTTCATCCTTATAGGTGCTGTAGGTTTAATGCAACTACCGTTGCACTTTGTGTGGGCTGTATTCCATATCTTAGTAATCGTATTGCAGGCATTCGTATTCATGATGCTTACAATCGTATACCTAAGCATGGCAAGTTCAGATAATCACTAATTACTATATTTACAATTTTACTTTTACTTTTAATACAATTGAAACTTTGGAGAAATAAATGGAAGCTTTAGAATTATTAAACGGCTTAAAATACATCGCAGTAGCTTTACTTATCGGTTTCGGTGCAATCGGCACAGCAATCGGTTTTGGTAACATGGGCGGTAAATTCCTTGAAGCATGTGCACGTCAACCTGAGCTAGCACCATCGCTTCAAGTTAAAATGTTTATCCTTGCTGGTCTAATCGATGCTGTAGCAATGATTGGTGTTGGTATCGCGATGGTATTGTTGTTCGTACTTTAATTTTATTTTTTGAACAGCTTACTATTTAAGGAGGAGCGGTTGTGAACTTAAACGCCACTCTTATCGGTGAATTAATTGCGTTTACGGTGTTCGTATTATTTTGTATGAAATACGTATGGCCACCACTAAACGGTGCAATTGAAGCTCGCCAGAAGAAAATCGAAGATGGTTTAGCTGCCTCTGATAGAGCCGAGAAAGACTTAGAACTAGCGCAACAGAAAGCTGCAGAACAGCTTAAAGATGCAAAGGCTCAAGCGGCTGATATCATTGATCAAGCTAAAAAGCGTGCCGTGCTAATTGTTGACGAAGAAACTGTTCGTGGTCAGCAAGAGCGTGAAAAAATTATTGCTCAAGGGCACTCTGAAATTGAATCAGAGCGTAACCGTGTGACAGAAGAGCTACGTAAGCAAGTAGCAACTCTGGCAGTGGTTGGCGCAGAAAGAATTTTAGAGCGCGAAATCAATCAAGCCGCACATAGTGACATCGTTGAAAAACTTGTCGCTGAGCTGTAATTAGGAGGGTATGAGCATGTCTGAATTGACTACTATCGCTCGCCCATACGCTAAAGCGGCTTTTGAACTTGCCGTTGAAAAAGGCGCTATTGATAGCTGGAATGACATGTTGTTCTTTGCTGGCCACGTTGCCAGCAATGAACAGGCATCTACCATTTTAGCTGGATTGCCTACTGCTACCGCACAAGCTGAGTTATTTATTAACTTATGTGGTGAGCAGCTCAACGAACAAGGTCAGAACCTAGTTAAGGTGATGGCTGAAAATGGACGTTTGATTGCACTACCTGAAGTTGCCCATTTATTTTCTGCTTTAAAAGCAGACTATGAAAAAGAAATCGATATTGATGTGATTTCGGCAACTCCTCTTGCTGCAGCCCAGCAAGAATCATTGGTAGCGGCACTTGAAAAACGTTTCGCACGCAAAGTTAAGCTGAATTGTAGTGAAGACGCTACAGTAGTTGGCGGCCTTATTATTAAGGCTGGCGACACTGTAATTGACGGCTCTTTACGCGGTAAATTAAATCGCTTAGCCACAACACTACAATCGTAATTGGGAAAAAGAGCATGCAACTTAATTCCACTGAAATTTCAGATCTGATCAAACAACGTATTGAGAAGTTCGAAGTTGTAAGTGAAGCTCGTAACGAAGGTACAATTGTATCTGTTACTGACGGTATCATTCGCATCCACGGTCTAGCTGACTGTATGCAAGGTGAGATGATTGAGCTTCCTGGCAACCGTTATGCTATCGCACTAAACCTTGAGCGTGACTCAATTGGTGCAGTAGTAATGGGTCCTTACGCTGACCTTACAGAAGGCGTAAAAGTATACACTACTGGTCGTATCTTAGAAGTTCCTGTTGGTGCGGGTCTACTTGGTCGTGTTGTAAACACGCTAGGTGCTCCTATCGATGGTAAAGGCGCTTTAGATAACGACGGTTTTGAACCTGTAGAAAAAATTGCACCAGGTGTAATCGAGCGTCAATCAGTAGATGAGCCAGTACAAACTGGTTACAAATCTATCGATGCGATGATTCCAGTTGGTCGTGGTCAGCGTGAGCTTGTTATCGGTGACCGCCAAACAGGTAAAACTGCACTAGCAATCGATGCAATCATCAACCAAAAAGACACAGGCGTTAAGTGTGTGTACGTAGCGGTTGGTCAAAAAGCATCTACTATTGCTAACGTAGTACGTAAATTAGAAGAGCACGGTGCACTTGCAAATACTATCGTAGTTGTAGCATCTGCTTCTGAATCTGCGGCACTTCAGTACTTAGCACCGTTCTCGGGCTGTACTATGGGTGAATACTTCCGTGACCGTGGTGAAAACGCATTAATCGTATATGATGATTTATCTAAGCAAGCTGTTGCTTACCGTCAAATCTCATTGCTACTTAAGCGTCCACCAGGCCGTGAAGCATACCCAGGTGACGTATTCTACCTTCACTCGCGTCTTTTAGAGCGTGCATCACGTGTAAACACTGATTACGTAGAAAAGTTCACTAATGGTGAAGTGAAAGGTAAAACAGGTTCATTGACGGCATTGCCTATCATTGAAACTCAAGGCGGCGACGTTTCTGCGTTCGTACCGACAAACGTTATCTCTATCACCGATGGTCAGATCTTCTTAGAAACTGACTTATTCAACTCAGGTATCCGTCCGGCAGTAAATGCTGGTATCTCGGTATCGCGTGTTGGTGGTGCTGCACAAACTAAAATCGTTAAGAAACTAGGTGGCGGTATTCGTCTAGCCCTAGCTCAGTACCGTGAATTAGCTGCGTTCTCGCAGTTCGCGTCTGACCTTGATGATGCTACTCGTGCTCAACTTGAGCATGGTGAGCGTGTAACAGAGCTAATGAAGCAGAAACAGTACGCGCCAATGTCTGTTGCTGAAATGTCTTTGTCGTTATTCGCAGCTGAGAAAGGTTACTTGCAAGACATCGAAATCTCTAAAATCATGGATTTCGAAGCGGCATTACTTTCTTTCGCAAATAGCACATACGCAGAGCTTATGGCTCAAATCAATGAAACTGGTAACTACAACGCCGAGATCGAAGCGCAGCTTAAAGAACTTCTAGAGAAGTGCAAGTCTACGCAAACTTGGTAATTTAGTTATTAATGGTGTGCTTTATATCCTAAAGCACACCTTGATTCGGAGAGAGAGTCATGGCCAGCGGAAAAGAGATTAAAAGCAAGATCGGCAGTATTAAAAATACTCAAAAGATCACTAGCGCAATGGAAATGGTTGCTGCGTCTAAAATGAAAAAGGCGCAAGAACGAGTGGCTTCAAGCCGTCCATACGCTGAAAAATTACGTAAAGTGATTGGTCGTGTTGCTCAAGCAAATCTTGATTTTACTCACCCGTTCTTAGAAGAGCGTGAAGTAAAACGAGTTGGTTATATTGTTATCTCTACTGACCGTGGTCTATGTGGCGGCTTAAACTCAAATGAGTTTAAGAAAGTTGCATTAGACATTAAAGCGTGGAAAGAGAAAGGCGTAGATGCTGATTTTGCTACTTTAGGTAGTAAAGCAGCTGGCTTCTTTCAACGTTTTGGTGGTCAAGTGCTTGCTAAAAAAGCAGGTCTTGGAGATAAGCCTTCAGTACAGGACGTAATTGGTCCGGTAAAAATAATGCTAGATGCATTCTCTGAAGGTAAAATTGACCGTTTATTCCTGGTATATAACAACTTTGTTAATACCATGAAGCAAGAGCCAATAGTAGATCAGTTACTCCCTTTGCCAAAAGCTGAAGAAGAAGTATCTACACATGCGTGGGATTACTTATATGAACCAAACCCAGAGGCTATTTTAGAGTCTTTGTTAGTACGTTTCATTGAATCTCAAGTATACCAAGGTGTAGTTGAAAACGCTGCCTCTGAACAGGCTGCCCGCATGGTTGCAATGAAAGCTGCAACTGATAATGCCGGTGACCTTATGGATGAGTTACAGCTTGTATATAACAAAGCTCGCCAAGCAGCAATCACACAAGAAATTAGTGAGATTTGTTCTGGTTCAGCAGCAGTTTAATGCTTCAGGCAAAGATTAACGAGAGGAATAGACATGAGTTTAGGTAAGGTCGTCCAAATTATCGGCGCCGTTGTGGATATCGAATTTCCACAAGACAGCGTGCCAGCCGTATATGACGCGCTAAAAGTAACAGATGGCGATTTAGCTGGTTTGACTTTAGAAGTTCAACAGCAGCTAGGTGGCGGTGTGGTACGTACTATCGCACTAGGTACTACAGACGGTTTACGTCGTGGTGCTTCAGTAGAAAACACAGGCGAAGCAATTCAAGTTCCAGTTGGTACTAAGACCCTAGGTCGTATCATGAACGTACTTGGTGAGCCAATTGATGAAGCAGGTCCAATCGGTGAAGACGAGCGTATGTCTATCCACCGTGCAGCACCTACTTACGAAGAGCAATCAAGCTCAGTTGAACTTTTAGAAACGGGTATCAAGGTAATCGACCTTGTATGTCCATTCGCTAAAGGTGGTAAAGTTGGTTTATTCGGTGGTGCCGGTGTTGGTAAAACCGTAAACATGATGGAACTTATCCGTAACATCGCAATCGAGCACAGCGGCTACTCAGTATTCGCAGGTGTTGGTGAGCGTACTCGTGAGGGTAACGATTTCTACCATGAAATGAACGATTCAAACGTACTTGATAAAGTATCGCTTGTATACGGTCAGATGAACGAGCCACCGGGTAACCGTTTACGCGTAGCGTTAACAGGTCTTACTATGGCTGAGAAGTTCCGTGACGAAGGTCGCGACGTACTTTTCTTCGTAGATAACATCTACCGTTACACACTTGCGGGTACAGAAGTATCAGCACTTCTTGGTCGTATGCCATCAGCGGTAGGTTACCAGCCTACACTTGCTGAAGAAATGGGTGTACTTCAAGAGCGTATCGCATCTACTAAGACTGGTTCAATTACTTCAATCCAAGCGGTATACGTACCTGCGGATGATTTAACGGATCCGTCTCCAGCAACAACGTTTGCTCACTTAGATGCAACAGTGGTACTTTCACGTGATATCGCATCACTAGGTATCTACCCTGCGGTAGACCCTCTTGATTCATCTTCACGTCAGCTTGATCCACAAGTAATCGGTGAAGAGCATTACGGTATAGCGCGTGGCGTTCAAACAGTTCTTCAGCGTTACAAAGAACTTAAAGACATCATCGCAATTCTAGGTATGGACGAGCTTTCTGACGAAGATAAGCAACTTGTATCTCGTGCACGTAAAATCCAGCGTTTCCTATCTCAGCCATTCTTCGTGGCAGAGGTATTTACAGGTGCGCCAGGTAAATACGTTTCACTTAAAGACACAATTGCAGGCTTCAAAGGTATCTTAAACGGTGAGTTTGATGATATGCCAGAGCAAGCGTTCTACATGGTTGGCTCTATCGAAGAAGCTCAAGAAAAAGCCAAAAGCATGTAATTAGGAGGGTAGTATGGCAGCTATGACTGTACATCTTGATGTAGTAAGTGCTGAAGAGAAATTATTTTCTGGTTTAGTAGAATCTATTCAAGTATCTGGTAGTGAAGGTGAGTTAGGTGTTAACGCCGGTCACGCCCCACTACTAACTGCCCTTAAACCTGGTATGGTACGTTTAGTTAAGCAATTTGGTGAAGAAGAACTCATCTATATTGCTGGCGGTACACTAGAAGTTCAACCGAACATAGTGACCGTACTTGCTGATACAGCTGTTCGTGGTGAAGACCTGGACGAGAAAGCTGCAGAGCAAGCTAAACGTGACGCTGAAGCCCAAATGGCAAAAGGTGCATCTGCTGAGCTTGATTACAATCAAGCCGCAATGCAACTAGCTGAAGCAATTGCTCAGCTACGCGTTATTCAGCAATTACGTAAAAAGTAAGCCTATCTGGTTTTTAAAAGCCCACTTTATGTGGGCTTTTTTGTGCCTGAATAGATGACACTGAAAGACTTAGCTGTTAACCTGCGGTTAATGGGATGTGGTGGTTTATTATGGGGATCAAGCGATAAATAAGCTGCTATAAGGATATTATGTAAGTGAAAAAATGAAACAAGCAGAGTTTCCGGATTCAGTAGTAGAAGTAAAGTTTGGTGCTTGGTGTTTAAATATAAAGCGGCAAATAATTAGTGATGGCATTGTTGAAAAAGAGCTAGAGCCACTACTGTTTAAAATTTTAAGTTACCTCATCTTAAATCAAAATACTATTATCACTCGCCAAAATCTAATTGACGATGTTTGGTGTCAAAGTTATGTTGATGATAACGCGATAAATAGAGCGATATCAGAACTTAGAAAAATCTTAAAATCCCCTAACCAAGCTGCTTTAGTTGTCAAAACACATTATCGAAAAGGATATAGTTTTGATCTAGAAGTTGAGTTTATAGAAAGTGGTTACCAAAGCCAGAGCTCAAATCCAGTCAATGAGCTAGATTCTAAAGAAGCCGCTAAGCCGGTGATAAAAAAATACGTATTATGGGTGTTAGTCTTAATAGCCGTTCTGCTAGTAAGCGTCATAGCGGGTGTATATCAGTGGGCAGCTAAAAATAACGAGGTAGAAGTCACCAATAAAAACTACCAAGAAGAAATATTATCCATGAAAGAAGGGGTGCATACTTTTCTCTCACTTTCGCCTAATGAGAAAAATTTAGTTTTTACACTTATAAAATACGAAACTTCAGAGTTTATTTTAATCAATAAAGATCTTGCTACGGGAACAGAAAAGCTATTAATTAAACCTGGTTATGAAATACATCCAGTTGGTTGGTCATATAACAATAATGAGATTATCTACTGGCAAAGTAATGGCTTGGATTGTCAGGTATTTATTGTTGATAGTAACTTTGCTGGCGAGAGTCGATATTTGTTTGATTGCTCACATTTGCCTTTTTCTGGGGAGGGTATTAATGATACTAACCTCGTATATTCTAAATTTGGTTATCGTCATCGGGATGAGCTTGCTGTATTGATGAATCGTAACCTCATAACAGGTGAAGAGTATCAAATAAGCTCTCCTAATCTAAACTCTTACGGTGATAAATTTTTAGCGCATATAGAAGGTAAAAATAAAGTAGTTTTTGAACGGCATCAATTTGGTTTTAGTGAGTTGTACATTACAGATATTGAAGGGGGAGCTCAAACTCATCTGTATACTACTAAAAATCGTATCTGGACATTGAAGTATAACCAGGAGTTAGATTCATTACTTTGGTACGACAATGTAGACAATATTTTATTTCAGTATTCTTTATCTGAGCAAAAATTATTAAGTAAAACAGCAATGCAAGGAGTGTCGCCTTACTCTATGACTCTACCTATTAGTCCTAATGAAATCTTAGCCTTTCAATATCCTTACAATACTGATATTAATAAAATTGATTTAAATAATTTCAACTTATCTGATACATCTATTGGTACTCATTTAATAAGTCAAATACTCCCGCAAGTAACGAATAATGGAGATATATTTTTTCTTAGGAGCAAAAATAGTATAGGGGCTAATCGTACTTATAAATTGCAAGTTCTGGATGAAGCTACAAAATCGAGCATTGCTTTTAATCCGTTATTAAGAGTGTCACGAGATGGTGAAGAGGCATTACGAATCACTACTAAGGCAATAGAAATTCGCGATACTGAGCTTATTAATTTAAAAGAGTCTATTCAGGTGAATGGTACTCTTGTTAACACTGAGTTTTTGATAAATAAAAATATAGGCTTTATTGTACGTGGTAGTCATTCTTCGAGTACTTCATCTTATGTTTATGACAGAACAACAAAGAAGAGCGTTATATTGCCCATAAGTAATGCTGTCTGGTTTGATCAACTATCGACTACAAAATATATATTTCTTTCTGCACAAAACAAGCTACAAATTTTTGATAGTTGGAAAAATGTAGTCATTAAAGAGCTTGAGTTAAATCCAGTGAAATATAGGCACTCTCTATCGCTAGATGGCAATAAACTTCTTCATTCAGATGGTATAAATGTTTTCTTATATGATTTTAGTTTAGGTTTTGATACCGCCCCCCAGGTTGTTTTCAAAGGAGAAAACGCAAGGGTAATAAGAAGTATTGATTATAATGAAGCAGTTAATTCTGTATTTATCGGTTTGCTTACGGCACATAATAATAAAATATTTAAAGTAACTCAGGTTGAAAATTAAAGTTGGATAACGCTTTGAATTTTAGGTTAGTAGATGCCGCGCATAATATTTTACTTATATCCTTCACCAATCCTCGCTACAATAGTCACAAATAAAGCGAATAATGATTTCAGCTTAGATTCAGTGGCTACTGCTAGATTGCTGCTGAGTAAGTGCACATGATGTGACTTACGTGATCTTGGTTGAATTTACACACGCTTACTCATTTCAATAAAACAAAGAAAGAAGGATATTGTTTTAATGTCTCTGACTACAGTCATTCTTGCTGCGGGTAAAGGTACTCGTATGCGTTCAGCTTTACCTAAGGTATTGCATAAAGTTGCCGGTAAACCTATGGTGCAACATGTTATCGATAATGCTAAAGCACTTGGTGCTACATCGACTAACTTAGTTTTTGGTCATGGCGGCGAATTATTACAACAACAACTTGCCGATAATAACGTAAACTGGGTACTGCAAGCTGAGCAGCTAGGTACAGGCCACGCAGTGGCACAAGCAAATCCTCATATTAACGATAACGACACTGTACTGGTTTTATACGGTGACGTACCTTTAACTAAGCAATCTACACTTGAACGTTTATTAGCAGCGACACCTAAAAATGGCTTAGCAGTATTAACCGTTAATTTAGCAAACCCAAATGGTTACGGGCGTATGCTACGTGTTGATGGAAAGCTAGTGGGTATTGTTGAACAAAAAGATGCTAATGCAGAGCAGTTACTTATTAACGAAGTAAACACCGGCATTATGGCGGTTAATGGTAAGCTTTTAAAAACATGGTTAGGTAACTTGTCTAACAATAATGCTCAAGGTGAATACTACCTAACAGATATAGTTGCTATGGCGCACAGTGAAGGTGTAGAAATTACATCAGCACAGCCAGATCACCCAATGGAAGTTGAAGGCGCAAACAATCGTGTACAACTTGCAGGCTTAGAGCGTGCTTACCAAGCATGGCAAGCAGAAGAATTGATGTTAAATGGGGCGACTCTTGCCGACCCTGCGCGTATTGATGTGCGTGGCGACGTTAAAACAGGGGAAGACGTCCTCATCGATATCAACGTTATTTTTGAAGGCAATGTAACGCTTGGTAATAACGTACAAATTGGACCTAACTGTGTACTTAAAAACTGTAGCATCGGTGACAATGTTATTATTAAAGCCAATACACTAATTGAAGATGCATCAGTTGCGGCTCAATGTACACTCGGTCCATACGCCCGCCTTCGTCCTGGTGCAGTAATGGAAGAAGACTCGCACATTGGCAATTTTGTCGAAATGAAAAAAACCCGTTTAGGCAAAGGTTCTAAAGCAAACCACTTAAGTTACTTAGGTGATGCTGAAATTGGCGAGAAAGTGAATATTGGCGCAGGCACAATTACCTGTAACTACGATGGGGTTAATAAAGCAAAAACCATTATTGGCAATAATGCCTTTATAGGGTCTAACTCGTCACTGGTTGCTCCTGTAAACATTGGTGCTACAGCAACTGTGGGTGCAGGCTCTGTTATTACCAATGCCGTAGCGGATGATCAGCTAGCCGTAGCACGTGGCAAGCAACGTAATTTAGATGGTTGGAAACGCCCAGTTAAAAAATAGTAATGATCATTACTTATTAAATATTTAAAGCGAGTTTCATAACTCGCTTTTTTATTGCCTAAATATTCTATAAATAAAAATGCCATACTGTTGTCATCCCTGTGTGTTGATATTTAACTAATACAACACTCAGGAAAACAATAATGTTAAACAAATCAATAATAGCCCTTTCTTTGCTATCACTATTAACTGGTTGCTCACTAGATGGTGATGACGGCCAAGATGGCGCACAGGGTGTACAAGGTACAGCGGGTAATAATGGCGAAAACGGCACTAATGCAAATTCAGCTTTAAATATCAATCTTATTGGCCGCGCAGTACTCAATGCACAAAGCCCAGAGGGTGCAGCTGAAATAGTCGCCTACCAAGCCTCTAAAAAGTGGATTTATGCCATTAATAGCTCTGGCGACGAGGCAGTTGTGAATATCATTCCTGCCGATACGTTCGACACTGCAGCATTAGTAAAAGATAACGAAGGTATTGTAACCGCGACCAACTTAGCCTCTGCCATTACGCTCTCACTAAATGAAAATACGCCTGGTGATGCAAACAGCATAGCTATCGATGCAAATAACCAATTATTAGCGGTAGCAATGGCTGCTACAAACGTGGGCGAAGCTGGCCAAATAGCGTTTTACAATATTGGCGGAGATACACCAGTATTTATTAAAAATGTAACTGTAGGTGCCCTACCCGACATGGTGACATTTAGCCATGATGGTGCAAAAGTAGTGGTTGCTAATGAAGGTGAACCTAATGGCGACTACAGTATCGACCCCGAAGGCACAATTAGCATTATCGATATCAATAACGGCACTATTGCCGATACCGCTTTGAGCATAAACTTTCAAGCTTACAATAATAAGCAAGCAGAATTAGAAGTGCAGGGCTTAGTGTTTGCCAATCCTACTGGACGTACTATTAATGGTAATTTAATAAATACCACGGTTGCGATGGATTTAGAGCCAGAATATGTGAGCATTTCCAAGGATAATAAATACGCTTATGTCTCTATTCAAGAAAATAACGCTCTAGCCATCATCAACCTTGAAGATAATTCCCTTGAGCTAAAAGGGCTCGGTTTTAAAGATTGGTCAAACTTACAATTTGACGCTTCAGACAAAGACGGCGGTGTTAACTTTAAATCATACCCTGGTTTATATGGCATGTATCAGCCAGATACAATTGCAAGTTTTAGTTGGAAAGGAGCCAACTTTATTGTATCTGCCAACGAGGGTGATGCACGCGAATACTTTTTTGATGCAAGCGATGAAGCTGATTGTATAGCCAAGGGCGGCCTTGATTATGACGCTAAAGATGGGTGTTTGGCATATATAGATGAAAGCCGCGCAGAAGATCTAGCTCTCGCAGCTAACTTCGATTACTTAAATAACGATGATAACGACATTGGTCGTTTAAAAGTTACAACAGTAAAAGGTGATAAAAATAACGACGGCCAATACGAATCGCTTTATGCTTATGGCGCACGGTCATTTACCATTTGGGATAGCAATGGGCTGGTGGTGTTTGACTCAGGCGATCAAATTGCACGAGTAACCGCTTCTGTTCATGGCAATGCATTCAATAATAACGAAGATGAAAATAAAGGCGATACACGCTCAGATGATAAAGGGGCAGAACCCGAAGCGCTAACATTAGGTAAAGTTGGCGATAGGTTATTTGCTTTTGTTGGCTTAGAGCGTATGGGCACAATAATGGTGTTTGATATAACCAACCCTTACGATGTGAAATTTCAAGACTACTTTTATAATCGTGGTTTAGAACCAAGTGCAGATATAAGTGGCGATCTTGCTCCTGAAGGAATGACATTTGTTCCTGCAGCGCAAAGTGCAACAAACGAAGCACTGCTTATAATCGGTAATGAAATCTCAGGCTCAATTGCCGTATGGGAAATAACAACTCAGTAATTAGTAAAGTTTTAAGTAAAAGCGATGTAGCGGTTATCTATAAATCGCTTTTACTTCCTCCCCTCTCAATAATCATGCCTTATGTGAATGATTTTTAATCAAAAACAGCCCTGTAGCCCTTTGTTTGTATGGTTATTGTACTAAATTGAAATTAATTTAATAAAACTGAAATAAAGCATTGACCCTCTCCAGAATATCCCTATAATGCGCATCCACTGACCCGGCAGGCAGCAATGAAAAGCGCTGAACAAACGGTAAGTGAGTCGAGTAAAACTTAGCTTTTAAATCTTTTAAAAGAAACTAAAAATTAAGTGTTGACAAAAAAATAGGAAAGCGTAATATGCGCAGCCCTAGCGAGATAAGGTTTAAGGCTTTAATCGCAACGTTCTTTAACAATATAAAGCAATCATCTGTGTGGGCACTCGTACAGATTGAGTTCTAACAGCCAAGCTTAGTTTACTAAGTGAGGCAAACAAATTTAGAGTCTCAATTTAAACTGAGTGACCAACAGAATAATTACTTCGGTAGTTATTCAGCACAGTCAATTCAATATCGAAAGATATTAAATAAATTCAGAATTCATTGAGCTGTCGAAAGACATAAAACTTTTTAATTGAAGAGTTTGATCATGGCTCAGATTGAACGCTGGCGGCAGGCCTAACACATGCAAGTCGAGCGGTAACAGAAA